>JBBACV010000010.1:0-16692 GCA_041656835.1 Acholeplasmataceae bacterium
TATTTCAGTAAATTTATCTTTAACAACTTTTTGAAAGTTTTCAAATAAACTAGGAAAACTTTTTGAAGAAACTTTTTGAGCAACACTATATACATGCGGTGTTAAAACAACACGATTAATTCCTTGATTTAATTGAATTTTTAACATTTCTAATGATTCTTCAATACTTTGTGAACCATCATCAACGCCTGGGAGTATATGAGTGTGAATATCAATCATTAGTTTTCTTTTTATTGTTTAAATCATCATATCCATAACGGTATCCATAACCGTATGTATATGCTAATACTTCACTATCTTTAACATTAACTTGCGTAAAGACACTACCAATAATATTTACTTTATTTTGTCTTAAGATACTAACTGCTTCATTAATGATTGTTTTTTTAGCTTCATTTTGACCAACAACAAAGATAACTCCATCAACTAATTTTGCAATATATAAAGCATCTGATACGGCAATTACTGGTGGTGAGTCAACTAAGACATAATCAAATTCTGATTTTAATTTTTTAATTAATTCTTTTAATTTATTCGCTTCTAAGACATTAACAACAGATAAGGTTCTTTCACCAGCTACGATATAATTAACTTTTAATTTATCGGAATAATTAACTAAGGTTTCATAGTTAATTTTACCTGCTAAATAATCAGTTACTCCATTTGTATTAGGAGCATTAAATACTCGGTTAATTCTTGGTTTCCTTAAATCTAAATCGATAACAACTACTTTTTTATTTTTTTGGCCTAAAAGATATATTATATTAGAAATAAAAGTAGTTTTACCGGCACCAGCTAATGATGATGTAAATTGTAAAACATTTAAGTTTCCATCAACATTAACAAATTCTAAGTTAACTAACGTTTTTTGAAAAGCTTCTGAAACAAATGAAAAAGGTTGTTCGCGGGTAATTAGATAATCATAACTAGTTAAACGTTCACGCTTGAAAAGATTTTTAGTCATTATTTTTTCCCACTTTCTTTGATTTCATATTCAGGAATAACTCCTAAAACTTGAATTTCAATTCCTTTTTCTAATTCTTCTTTTGTACGGTAAGTATTTCTTAAAAAACGGTTAACTAAAATAATAATTGCTGATAATGCTAAACCAATTAATCCCCCAACGATTGTATATAACAATTTATTAGTTGTTTGAGGTATTGGGTTACTGGCATTGGTTGTTTTTATAAAGTTTCCATTAAACTGAGACCCTAAATATAAAACGGTTGTTTCAGTAATGGCATCCGCCATATCTTGAGCTAATACTTTATCTTTATTAGTAAATGAAATAGTAATAATAAAGCTATTAACTTTTGAATTAACTGTAGTCGCTTTTTTAATTTGATTGTTAGTCATATTTTCAGGTATATCTACAATATTACTAGCTCTTAATTCATTTATTATAGTATCAGATTTAATTAACGAAACAGTTGTTTCTACAAACTGCCCAGCATTAATTTGATAGTTTGGATTAGTAGCATCTTCGTTAGTTCCAGCATAAATTAAAACCATCATTTCAGAGGTTGAACTATATTTAGTTTCAATCATTGTAAAAGCGTAAGCTCCTGCTAAGGCTGTTGTAAAGATTGTTATTAATAAAATTAAAAGAATGTTAGCTTTAACTAATCCAAATAAATCACTTAAGCTAATTCCTTGATCCATATCTTCATTTTTATCCATTGATAGACTCCTAATTTTTTTGTAAAATATATATTAATATTATATCATATATCAATTATAACTAGTCTCTAGTTTGAAAAATTTATTAATTAATTGGTCAAAAGCATGAACAATCATACTAGAAATTGGAATTGAGATAATACTTATTAAAGTTATTTGTTCGAAATCTTTAACAAAAGATGCTAATATTAAAGCGATAATAATTAAAATAGTTTCAATAAATAACTTTGCATAAAAAGTTTTTTTAAACTTTTCTTTAAAATAAATTAAAGTTACTTCAGTTGGTGATAACGGAAAATCATTTAATTGAATAATCATCGCTATTCCAACTGAAGTTATCGTAATCCCTGTTAAACTTATTAATAAATTTAAATAATAAGTTTCTTGATAAATATTATTAGGAATTACATAATGCCAAAACTTTAAAATATAGCCAAAACCTAATAATAGAGTTATTGATAAAAACACCTTTTTATTTTTAATCAGAAAAAAGTTAATTAAAGTAATCAAGGCTCCAACAAAGATCGAAGTAATCCCAAAGTCAATTTCCGGGATATTTATTATTGTTTGGATATAATGAATAACTGAATCATAAGGAAAAGCCCCAACTCTTGATCTTAACATCAAGGTTATTCCTAAGCCCATTAATAAATATCCTAATATATATAATATTATTTTAATCTTTATATTCACTTTTTATCTTTACTTTTTAGATAGTAATTGTGTTACTAAATCAATATCTTTTTTAATCATCTTAAGTGAGCCTAACCAAAAATCTTTTTTGGTTAAATCAATTCCCATTTTTAAAGCGACATCTTCAGCATCCATTTTAGTAGTTAGTTTTAGTAAGTTATCATAATCATTTAAAAATTTATTTTTATCTTTTAGATAAATTGCATAAAGACCTTTGCCAAATAATAATCCAAAAGCATAAGGAAAGTTATAAAAGTTTAATCCGGCACTATAGTAATGTCCTTTTACTAACCACATATATTGATGAAGATAATTATGATCAAGACCATCTAAGTAAGCTTCTTTTTGAGCTTCTAACATCCAAGTATTTAATTCATTTTTAGAAATAGGACGGTTAGCATTGTTAAGGAGCTTTGTTTCAAATAGATATCTTGATAATATATCAATAATTACTTGGGTATCACCTTGAAGACCTAACTCTAAAATAGATAATTTTTCATCATCGTTATCTATAGTAGTTAATAAATGTTCTTTCATAATTGTTTCACAAAAAATTGAAGCAGTTTCTGCAAGTGGCATTGGATAACTCCAATGTAGTGGTGAATTATCTTTAATTATATCACCATGGTATCCATGACCTAATTCATGAGCAAGAGTCATAATATCATCAAGGCTTCCAGTAAAGTTAAGCATAATTCTTGATTCATTTATTTGAGGAAGGTTACTACAAAATGCTCCTCCTCTTTTACCTTTTTTAGGGAAAGGGTCAATCCAATTATTTTTAAAGGCTTTATCAGCAAAATCACTTAGTGATTTTGAATATGATGAAAAAGCATCTTTAGTTAAAGATTTGGCTTCTTTGAAAGTATATGTTTTTGATAAACTCCCCACAGGAGCAAACAAATCATAAAATGGCAACCCATTTTGATGACCTAAATATTTAGCTTTGGCTTTTAGATAATTAGCAAAATCATCTTTATAATCATGCATTGCACTAAGCATTGCATCAAGAGTTTCTTTTTTAATTTTAGATTGAATTAAAGTCTTTGATAAAGCATCTTTATAACCTCTTAAATCATTAATGGTATTAACTTCTCTTTTAATATTTGATAAAGCAATTGCTACATAATCATCAACATTTTTATAAGCCTCTAATTCAGCTAAATAAGCATCTTTACGAACTTTAGGGTCTTTATCATAGGCCATGTTCCTAACATCTGAAAAGGTGTGTTCTTTACCGTTTATTTCAATCATTAAGTTAGCCGTTGCAAGGTTATGGATTTGACTCCAACTAGAACTTGATAGTTCTTGCATTTTAGAATATAGTTCTTCTTCTTTTTCAGATAAAAGATAATTAGCATTATTTTGTTCTCTTTTTAAGTTATATAAATAATGATTAATTAAATTAGATTTATTAGCTAAATTATCTAAATCAAGATCTTTTAAATAACGATTAAATCTAACATCGGCCTTAGTTGTTTTACGAGCGATATTAGATATTTTAGCTAAGTATGTTAAAGCTTCATAATCAGCTACATCGGTAGCTTGTCTTAAACTAGCAAACGCTCCTAGGGTTCTAATTAAAATTAATATTTCTTCATTATATTTTAAATATGTTTCTAAATAATTAATATCATCATCATTTTTAGTATCTAAAAATGTGATATATTCATTTATTTTTAAATCTAATTTATCTAAATCATTTTGATATTTACTATCAAAACCTTTATATAAACTATCTAGGCTCCATTTATTATTCATTTAATTATCTCCTCATTACTTTTATATAATATTTTAGCATATTTTAATTGAATTTTATCTTTAAACAAAAAGGAATGATTTAAATCACTCCTTTAAGTTTAAAGATATTTTTTTATTTATAATTTATTATATTCTCTTACGTTTTAATATAAAGAATACTACTCCAGCGATTGCAGCTACCGAAATTGTTGCACCTAATACTATCGTAACTACTCTTGCTGTATTATTTTTTGAAGGTTCTTTAATTTCTTCAATTAAATTCCATTTTGCTTTTAACGTTAAATCATCTTCAACATTATCATCAAAGTCATATACTTCATCTTCTAAATACCATCCTAAGAATTCATATCCATCTCTTGTTGGATTGGAAGGTTTTGTTACTTTATTACCTTCAACTACAGAAACTTCAGTTGCATCAGGTGAATCTTCATAATTTAAATCAAAGGTTACTGTATAAGTTGTTGGGTCTGGATCTGGTGTTTCATCTTCTTCCCATTTTGCGATTAGAGTGATATTTTTAGTAATATTATCATCAAAATCAAATTTTTCAGTCCCTAGATACCAACCAATGAATTTATAGCCATCTCTTGATGGTGTTTCTGGTTCTGTTACTTTATTTCCATGATCAACTGATACTTTTGATACTGCAGGTGCACCGACATAACCTTCATCAAAGGTTACTTGATATACGGATAACTCCCATTTAGCTAATAAAGTGAAATCATCATTTACAGCTAAATCAAAATCATATTCATCATCGCCAAGGAACCATCCTAAGAATTCATATCCGACTCTAATTGGGTTATCTGGTTCTTCTAGTGTTTCACCTTCAGTTACTAACTCTACGCTTGGATCTGGTGCATCATCATAATTTAAATCAAAAGTAATTTCATAAACATTTGGTTTAAATGAATTGATTAAATCTAATGCATCATTAATTCTATCTAAGAAAGCATCATCTGTATCTGCAATCATTAAATCAGCATATGTTCCTTCTTCAAAAACGTTTAGTAATTCAGCTGCCTGGATATCTTCTAATGTAGAGTTTTCATCTAATGCATTTGCGGCGTTCTCCAAATCTACTACTGCATCATTTAGTAAGTTTTTATAAAAATCTAAAGGTTTATTATTATTAATTTCATGAACGATATACACTACTTCTTTGGGGTTCGGAATATTTGATGATGTATGGTATGCCGAAAATGATAAATAAGTTTCATAGTTATATTGTTCATAATGAGCGTCAAATATTTGTTTAGCTGTTTCATTATTTGGAATAGAAACTATTACATCATCATTAATTTTTAATTGAACAATGTCTGTACCTTCATAATCATAAATGATTGATATTTTATCATCTCGATCAATTTCAACACCTGTTATTTGAGGAATAAGGTCATCATTCCCTGGTGTTAATAACATTATTAAATAAGTATTATTTGTTAGTTTTCTTAAAACAAAGTTAAGTCCCCAACCATGTGAACTAACGGTTCCTTCTGGATCTGTTTGAAGTGAAAATGTAACGTTTGTTACAGTGTGAATTTCATCAATTGAAAATACAATACTAAAATCTCTAGCATCAATAATTCCTAAATCGCCAAGTCCAATTCCGTTTGCTCTTGGTCCACCGGTTCCAGCAAATGTTAATTTCAAACTGACTGAACCATCTTCATTTAAAGTAGTTTCTTCGCCACCTTTACCTTTAATAATATTAAACAGTGGGTCATCTCCTAAAGGCACTAAAGGAATTTTATCCCATTTAGCTTTTAAAGTAATATCATTTGTAACCGGGGATGAAAAGTCATATTCATCATCACCTAAATACCAGCCTTCAAATGAATAACCATCTCTTATTGGATCAGTAGGCTTTAAGACTGTTTCACCGTCTTCAACTTCTTCGACTACCGGGTCAGGTGAGTTTTTATAATTATAGTCAAATTTCACATCAAAATTAGATGAGATTTTTTGCCATTTAGCCACCAAAATTAAATCTTTTAATACTTCAGCGTCAAAATCATACTCTACATCATCTAAGAACCATCCTAAAAATATGTAATCATCTCTTGATGGATCAGTTGGTTTTGGCACCGTTTCTAATTCTTTAACGATAACAGGGTCAGGGTTTAAAGCACCTTCATAATCTAAATCAAAGACTACTTCAAAATCTTCAATATCTTTAACATAACTAATACTAACGTTATCAAGTATAATTTCTGAAGCATTTGTTGAATAAATTACTATGTCGATACTAGAAAATGTTGCTCCTAATGCTTCTTTTGATAAACTAGTTGGACTAGACATATCTGGCCTTTTCCAAATAATCGTATATCCAGTTGACGTTTTATTTAATTGAAGGTTCATTTCCAACTCTTTATAATTAGTTGATGTGGATTCTTTGTCAGCTAAAAGAATGTTCTCTGGGCTTCCAGATGATAAATTAATTTGAGCAATAACACTAACCTGAGCATCATTTTCAGTTTTTACATCCATCAAGAAATCTAGCATAACTCCTTCTGGAATTTTATCGTAATCATCGCCAAAAAGAAAGTTTCTTTGTATTCTAGTTTGCGATTGACCATCTTTTAAGGATGCTTTTAGAGCATAATCACTTTCAAAACCATCATTCACTATATCTAAATCAGAAGTTGAACTAGACCACGGCAATATTTCTTCATCTTCAAAATCATTTAAATAATGATATTTTTGATATTGTTCTGGAACTTCTGTTTCATCAATGGTTAAATGTTTAATTTTAAAATCGTCAACATATAAAACGGATGCGTTATTTGAGAAAATTACAAAATCTATATCACGTATGGTGTCACCTTCATTAATTGCAACACTATGATCACTAGGTGATGAAGCCCCTGGTCTTTGAAACTTTGCTACTAGATTGTTACCATCTGTTCCGACTTGAAGTTTCATTTTTAATGTTTGATAAGTAGTTGATACCGGTTCTGAACTAGAAGTTAAATTTATCGATTTCGCAGTAGTACCGCCAACAAAGTTAACATAAGCAATTACAAGCATTGTTGTATCTATATCAGTTTTTACTCCAAAAGAATAATCAACTAATATATCCTCTGGAATCATTCCTTCTTCACTTCCGACTTTAAATCTCGCTTGAAGTCTTACTTGACTACCAGTTTTAGTTGCACTAATAGCATAATCACCATTCATAGATTCTCCAGTAATAGCAAGTGTAGATTCGTTCGATGTCCACGGGGTAATTATTTGATCTTCAAATCCACTTTGGTAAACATATGTAATATCAAGAGGATAACTATAAAGAATATCATCCAAATATAATGTATCAACATTAGTTGAATATATAACAAAATCTATTCGATTTACAGTAGCTCCATCAGTAATGTCTATTGTGGTAGTACTTGTACTAGTCATATGTGGTCTTTGAAAAACTACATTTAGTTTATCTCCATCTGTTTCAATTTGTAGTTTCATATTCAAAGTTTCATAATTATCAGATACCTCCTGGCTACTAGATGTTAATGCGATTGATTTCGATGAAGGTTCACCAACAAAATATACATATGCAGTAATACTTACTTTACCTTCTTTTTCGGCTTTAACTCCCAACGAAATATCAAATAATGTATTATAAGGAATTTCACCATCACCATCACCTACATTAAAGGATTTTTGAGCTCTTGTTTGCGATTGACCAGATTTTTTGTCACTTTTAAGAGCAAAATCTCCATTCATTGCATCACTATCAATACTAAGGTCAGAATATTTTCCCCCATCCCATGTATCTAAATCTTCATCTTCAAAATCATTAGCATAGATTACATGAATATCGTCATCATCTAATGCTCCAAACGCTTGTTTGGAAAAACTAAATGTAATTGTTAACGCAATCACAGCGAATAAAGTTATTTGCATAATTTTTTTTAATCTAATTGACATGTTATCTCCTTTTATTGTCTTTTGACAATAAATTTTAATATTATGTATAGTCCGTACATTAATATTAAAATCCCTTTCTTATATTTATTAAATGGACTAAATTAAATTTTTTTCTTTTTAAAGAATACTATAAATCCTAATGATGTAGCTAATATAATAAAACTAATCGATGAAATTAAAATAAATTCTAATGATTTGAAATAATTATCTTCAATTAAAACGTTAGTAACTTCAATATTTGAATCCCCTCTAACCTTAAAATTATATACACCTTCCTCTAATTGAATTACTTCGCCATTAACCTTTACAACAATTTTAGAAATATCATACCCTTTTTCTTTGTTTATTTTAAAACTAAAGATACTATCACCTAAAACAGTAGTACCACCGATTAAATTTTCAAATGTTATACCTTTTACTTCAGGAAATAAAACAGTAAAGTATAAATCTAGTATTTCAATTAAAATTTCTGTGTTTTCATACATTCTAAACGAATATACACCATCTTCATTTGGTTCAATAATTGTACCATTTACTTTAACACGGAAGCGATTATCTTTATATTTGTCATTTATAACTACTTCAAAGTTAATTTCTTCATTTAAAAAATATTGGTCTTTTTTATTTTCGATATTTACTTGGTAATTATTACTTTCCGAGACATTTAAATCAAAATACGATAAATCAACTTTGGTAGCTGGACCCGCCTCAATATAATCAGTTTCTTTTACTCTTATGTAAAGTGATTTTCCAATATGAGTATTAATATCGCCAGTATTACTAAGTGTTTCAGAGAAGTTTTCAAATAAAGAAACTTCATATTCTGAATCTAGATAATATGTTTGTAAATCATAATCTATTTCTAATGCTGATGGTGGTAAGATTAAATTATTACCTAGTTTTTTAGTCAGGCTATTTAATGACACTTCACTAGATTTACCCCACACGTTATTAGCAACCACTTCAACCCTATAAGGTAATTTATCTAAATCATCTAAAATAACTGTTTTTTGATCAGGCATATCTGATGCTTGTGGGTATAAATAAAATTGTGATAATGTTTCAATAACTTTATATGGAGCACTTGCATCTTTTTCATATAAATCAATTGTATAAGTATAAACTCTATCTTCATCAGTAGCAGTGTCAAACGTAATTTCTAATGAATGTTCATTTAAAGTTTTCGCTTCAACTTTAGCGTTTTCTCGCCATACTGGTGATTTAGCCATAATTTCTCTTTCTTTTGGGTATGCCAAAAGATGAGAATTATCTGCTTTAGGTTTTGATAATATCCATGGTTCACCAATTTCTTCGTTTTTGACTAAATCAACTCTAGTGATTTTAACATTGCCACCACCATCAATTTCAACCATAGTTCCAACTGATAGATCATAACTAACATCAATAGTATAACTATGACCGGTTGATTCTAAGAAGTTGCCTCTAATTCTTGTGTATGAAACAGATCCTACTACAACTGTCGTAAAATCAGTTTGCATAATTGCTCTTTCATCATAAACAGTTGTATGACTATGACCTGTAAGCATAATAACTTGAGGGTAATCATTAATTAGATCAACAAATGTATCGATTGGTGATGAATTAAAGACTGTATTAGGAGCAGATACATGAGAAACTAAAAATATGTATTCTCCGTTATAATTTGGGTCACTAACAATTGATTCTAAAGTTGTTTCTAAGAAATCCATCGTTCTTTCTGGAATTATTTCTTTATCATAATCAGCATCAATTGCTATAAAGTGATGTCCTCCTAAAATACTATGTCTATTACCAGTTAATCTTGTAAATTCAGGATCAGAAATATCTGTACGGTAAAAACGTTCACCAAAAGTATCATAAAAGAGTGGAGCATAAGAACCATCTGAGTTATCATGATTTCCTAATGCGAAGAAAATATCAACATCTTCATCTAAATAATCTTCAAAAACAGCTTTAACGATAGGAATTTCTCTAGGATTATCATCATACTGAACTCTATCAGTGATATCTCCAGCATGAACTAATGCATCCATTTTTTTATTATCCCATGCTGATAATACTTGGAGTGCATTTTCAGTTGTATTATTATGAGAGTCACTTATAGCTCCAAATCGGTAAACGACATCGTTATCATCGAACTCTCCCTTTACACGTCCATCTAATAAATAATACTCTCTTTGTTTTTTAACTAATAATGAATAATTAAATACTTCTTCTTTCTTTTCTGAAGATAAATTATTATATTGACTAAAGGCAGCTTCTAAACTTGGTAGACTATTGCTATTTACTACTCCAATATCCTCTATTAAATCAACCACTAAAGCAGCTTCTTGACTAATTAAAACAGGATAGCTAATTTTAATATCATCAGCATAAATAATATTTGCATCGCTGCTTAAAATAATGAAATGAATTGTTCTAAAGTCAGAACCCACGCCAATCGGTTGGCTCAAAGATGTTGGTGTAGACATATCTGGTCTTTGCCACTCTGCATATAAAGTATCATTTTCTATTTTTACACTTAACTTCATTTCTAACATTTCATAACTAGTTGATGTTTGATATTTATTAGCCATAGTAATTGATTTATTACCGCCAACATAATCTATTTGAACCATTATATCTAAGGATGCAACTACGTCAGTTTTTATCCCTAAAGTAAAATCTACTAAAGTATCTTCAGGTATTTTATTTTCACCAACACCAACATTAAAATTTGACTGAAATCTAGTCACGCTTTGTCCTTCTATTCTAGTGGCTCTTAAAGCATAATCTCCGTGATAAGAATCATTAGTAATTGATAAACTAGAATATTTACCACCGGTCCAAGGATTTAAAAATCTATCTTCAAAATCACTATAGTGAACATTATTTTCATATTCAACTAGTTGATCTGATGCTAATGATATTTTTGATACCAAGCTAAAGCTTATTATGCTAATTAATAATATAAGTATAGCGCTTACTTTTTTCTTCATTTATTACTATTCCTCCAAGTTGTTTACATATTTATTTATAAATTAAATAAAAAACAGTTCCTACAATAACATTATATTTAAATGAACGATAAAATGCAATTAATGAACGAATCATTGAAATTAATTCATTTATTCAATGATAACTATTCATAATCATTCATTTAAAACGTTTTCATTACTTCATATGGGCCATCAATGATAAATCTTTAATTGTAATTGAAACATCATAAGTTCCAGGAATTTCATATCCAATATTCATATTCATAATATATAAATCATCAACGGTCGTATTTAATAATGCCCCCCTACTTTGAGCCATAATTAAGGCACGATGAAAATAAGGTATTAGATTAATGTTTATATTTACAGTCTCTTCAAGTGGGAGACCATTAGGCATGAATTCTATTTGTGGCATCACATAGATAAATTTACCAGTATTTCCTCCAGTACCAGCATCAAAGTTTCCTGATTCTGGGGTATATTGATATCTGGCATCTAAAAAAGGGATTCCAAACCATACATATTCACCACTATCAACTGAAGAGTTTGACCTTAAAACGATAAACATTAAGAATTGTGCTGTATGTAAACCAGAATTATATTCTTCATTTGTCATTTGCCTAATGAGTTTATTTAAAGTAATTTCTAAACTTAAATTTACTTCTAGGGCATCATTTAACATTACGTGTTCCTTAAAACCTTGTTCCAAAATTAAATGCGGCCAAGCTTCCATACTTTTACGTGGCTCTAGGTATTCTAAACTAGTATTATATTCTAAGGTCAATGAGCCATCATTTCCAATAACAACTTTTTTAGAAGTATCTTCTAAAATATAGTTACCATTTTCTTCTTCAATTTCTTTTTTATCAATTGCATATTCATCGGCTAAACCATATCTACTACCCATTTGAGATAAAGACCACATGATTTGTTCGCTTGTATCTTTATATCTTAAATTGTATTCTAAAGGAAAACGATTCTCCGGCTGAGGATCTTTATCAGCTGGATTAATTCTGAAGCCATTTTGAAAAGTGTTATCTTGGATTAATTCTATTTTCTTATTTTCTTGAGGCGGTTCTTCTTCCTTGTTGTTTCCTTGACAACCTATTAATAAAAATGTACCAACTAAGATTAACATTGATGTTAATAATTTTTTCATAATAATTTACCTCAATTTTCTTTTTCTAATTAATAATACCGCTCCAAGTACACCAATTAAACTTACTGCTGTCGCCAAACCAACATATAGATATATAGGTGATTTTTCCTGTGCTTCATTTGAATTATCCACTAAAGTCCAATTAGCAATTAAAGTTATATTTTCAGAAATATTACTATCAAAATTAAATTCTATATCATTCAAAAACCATCCGTTAAATTCATATCCTTCTCTTGAAGGGGAAACCGGTTCTAAAACTGTTTTGTTTTTTTCAATTAAAACCTCAACAGGAATTATATCGTCATAATTATAATCAAATGTAACAACAATTAAATCATTTTTTTCAACGATTTTTTGCCATTTAGCAATTAAAGTAATGTCACCTGTAACCTTATCATTAAAATTAAATAGATTTTCTTCTAAATACCAACCCATAAATTCATATCCTTCTCTTGTTGGGTTTGATGGTTCATCAACTTTTTCATCTTTGTTTAATGAAACATTTATATCATTGGGTGAATCTTCATAATTAAAATTAAAAATTACATTAACTTTTTCCTCATCATTAGAATCAGTTACAACAGCTTCATGAGCAGCATTTTTTAAGACTAATAATTCATCGTTTGAAATACCTCTTACAGTTAAATCATTCTCTAAGATACTTAAATTTGTTAATGCTTCAAACCAAGTTGCGGCAATCAAATAGCGTCCATGTAAATAACTAGCATGGTATCCATCCCGTGTTAATGGTAATCCACCCTCTTCAGGATTAAAGACATTATTTTTTCTAGCAATTTTAAAGGCATCACCACTGGGAATTATTTTTGATGCATTAATTAAATCACTTGCATTTTGGTAGCTACTGACTATTTGATTATGCATTTGTTCTTGACTATTATTGTAGTTAGGAAATCCTGAATGATTACTATTATATTCATAAGCCCAAGTTTGATGAATCAACAATTCAACTTCTGGTTTTATATTAACAACATAGTTTTTTAGATCTTCTAAATAAGGAATATATGTTTCCCACATTCCACTATAATGACTTCCTTGCTGAAAGGTTATAAAGTCCCAGTCTTGATCTTCTAATATTTCTCGTAAATTTAATTTATCTTTTGAAATTATCGGGTGATTTGTTAAATAATATGTATATATCTTATCCTCATTATCTAAGCTATTTGCATGCTCCTCTAATGTTCCGCCACCAATATGTGCTATTCCAAAAATTATCTCTATTCCATTTGCTCTGCCAATATCATATAAAAATGCAAAAGCATCGACTGAAAAACTATTTCCAATACTTAAAACTTTGATAGTTTCTACAATCTCTCTATCATTTCCATTAATAGTTGTTTCATCTGATTCACCTACAAAGCCAACAACATAAGACACATCAGTATTAGAAAATACTCTACTTGAGCCAAAAGTTATTAATGGGGTATTTGTATTCATATACTCCAATGATTTATCTTTATCTATTAACACCTCAACTTCATTTAATTTAATGGATAAATGATTAGTTTTTATTTCAAATTTCAATCTTAAAAGTTCTGGTATTCCATTTTCAAAGCCTTTTAAATAGGTTGGTTCAAGCAATAAAAACTCAGAATCGTTATCGTTTTTATCGGCTTTTTTTACCATCATATATAAGTGTTTTTCTCCAGAAATATATACATTATAAATTCTTATATATAATCCTATAGTACCGCTTCCTAAATAATGCCCCATATTTGAAGTAAGAGTTATAATTATTCCGCTATCATTTGTATTTGAATCAAAATCTAATATATCAATTTCAAGACCATCTAATTTGTTAGATTGATTATAAGTAGTCCGGTGAGATATTTCGCTAAAACTTAATTTTATACCATCAGCAACAGTTTCCATTATGCTTCCCGTTGTATAAGTATCATAGAAGTGCCCTTGAAGTGTATTACTTATCCTTTTGGTTGGTGTAATTGGAATATCATTTATAGTCGGTAATACACTTGGTTTTCCGATCGTATTTATTACGTATGTAACACCTTTCTCAACTCCATCAACATTGGAATGACCACCAAAAACAACTGTAGCATCTTTAAAATCCTTAATATTGTTTAAAAAATTCTCTTTTGGAGTCGTAAATACTTGATCATTAATAGACATTTCCATATTATCACCAACAATATTAAACTTTATAACAATTTCATTGGGATGGTTATTATTAGGAAAGACATTAATTTTGGAGGTTTCATCATTGAAATCTATATAAACCTCATTTCGACTATCTTCAGCATGTCTAGCATGTACACCAGAAATTAATTCATCATTAACTTTCCCAGTTCTTATTTCAATTAAAACACCGGTTGCACCTGTGTAATAAAAGTGACCTGGTTTATGACCTATATTAAATCTTAGATATGACCAATCGCCATTATTAATTGGTTGAGGAATATTAATATCCGTTAAAATTATTTCCATTCCATCTATAGGATTAAATTTGGTATAAGATACCCTTGACTGCCTTTTATCAGTTGAAATTTTAATGCCATTTTCAACAGACTCAAAAGTAGCACCACTTCCACTTGTTAGCGTAAAATCTGATGCATGAACATTTGGAGTGTTATCGTTGGTACTATATGTATATCCACTTAATATTAGAAGCGTTGCTAATATTATTAAAATTACGTTTGATATTTTTTTCATTTTTCATCCCTCTACTTTCTTTTAAAAATTAAAATCACCAAAGTTATACTAATTACAATCACTAAGAAAAATACTACTGATATTGCAATATATATACCTAAATTATTATCATTCGATTCTTGGCTCTCTTCATTATCATCAATATTTCCGCCGTCATCTTCTAAATCAGGATTTTCAGGTTCCTCTTTATCTTCTACTCTATTTTTTTCATTTAAAACTGATTGATGAGCTGAATTTTTTAAGATAGATAATTCATCTGGTGAAATTCCATTTACAGTAAGTTCATTATCTAAAATACTTAACTCGGTTATTGTCTCAAACCATGTCGCGGCAATCAAATATCTACCATGCAAATAACTAGCATGATAACCATCAGTTTTTAATGTTAATTGATGACCTTGTCTTTTAGGATCAAATTCTTGGTTCTCTCTAGCTAAATAAAAACTATCACCACTAGGAATTAATTTATAAGCATTAATTAATTCATAAGCTTGATTGTTGCTATTTTTAATAGCTTGCGTCATAATTTCCTGACTATTTCCATAGTTGGAAAAACCACTATGCAAAGTATTTACTTCATAAGCCCAAGTTTGATGAATTAATATCTTAGCGTTTGGTAATTTATTTCTAACATAAGTAGCAATATTTTCAATATATGGTATATATGTGTCCCACAAACCACTAAAATGACTGGCTTGTTGTAAAACAACAAAATCCCAATTTCTATCTGCTAAGATATAATCTAAATTTAAACCTCTTTTATTCGGTTCGTTATTTAAATAGTATGTATAAGAATCGGAATTATTAGAAATATTATTCCAATGATCTTCTAAAGTACTTCCACCTACCGAAGCAATCCCTAAGACTAAATTAATGTTACTTGCTCTTGAGATATCACTTAAAAAAGCACCAGCATCAACAGAAAAACTATTACCTATTGCAAGTACCTGAATTGTTTCATCCATATCTTTATCTAAGGCACTATAACTATTATCTAATTCATTTCCTACATAAGTAACATCATAATTAATAACATTATTACTTGATTCCAAATAGCTTCCAAAAGTTATTAAAGGCTCATTTGTTTCAACATAATTTAAAAAGTCAGTTTTATCTAAATCAATCGAAATTCCATTTAAGTTTAAATTTATAATAAAATCTTTAATTGAAAATTTAAATCTAACTACCTCAGGAATTAAACCGTTAAATCCTGATAGTTTCGTTGATTCTAGCAATAAAAAATCACTGTCATTATCAGATTTGTCAGCTTTTTTAATTAATAAGTAAGTATCATTATTTCTGATAAATAACCTAAAATATAAGCCTACTGTATTTTTGCCATAAAAATGTCCTTCGGTAGAAGTTAAAGTAAAGGCGATTCCGCCGTTATTATCATTTGAATTAAAGTTTAAGATATCTATTTCTAATCCATCAATTGTTGATTTATTTAAATATGTCATTCTTTCGGGACTTGAGGCGAATTTCAAATTAATTCCATCTTTGGAAGAACTTTTAATTGATCCGGTAGCATATGTATCAAAAAAGTTACCAAGTAAAACATTACTATTTCGTTTATTCATAACACTGGGTGACTCATCAATTGTCAAATTATCTTCATTGGCATAAGCGCTTACAAAAGGTAAAAATAATGCCAATATAGAAAACATTAAAAATAATATTTTTTTCATTAAATCTTGTATATTCAGTATGTAACATTTGATTGATACTGAATATAGCTTCCTTTCTTTCATTTGTTATAATTTTAATAGGTACTGTGGATTTGTTTCATTGAATTAGCGCTTGACG
>JBBACV010000011.1:0-16555 GCA_041656835.1 Acholeplasmataceae bacterium
CCAGCGCTCGATTATCCAAATGATGTCTACCGGCAATGCACTGACTATCGACACGAACTGGCACTATCAGATTACCGTGCGAGACATCGCCTTCACAGCGGACTACGACGCCTTGTCGGAGGATTATGTGGCGGACTGCAACGGTATTCATATCGAGAAAGCCCAAAACATGTGCTCGTTCGAGCGCGTGAGGATTTCTCGTTTCGAGCGAGGGATCAATGTCGGCGTCCACGTCAACATGCTGCACATCATGGGCTGCACCTTGACTTACAACAACATCGCGCTGGATGCCTATGGCAACTACAGTGACGGAATCGTTGTCGATTGCTGCTATATCTGGTCGAACTTCTACCGCTCGATCATGTGGACATCGCCCCGCATGATCGTACAGAATTGCATCATCGACGGCGATTGTGCCACAACGCAAGTCGTAGCCGACCCCGACGATTACGTGGCGATCCAGGTGGGCGTGCAAGCCTTTCGCGGCTCCGACCAGAGCAAGTGTACCCCGACTTCGCCCGTGCCCGGACAAGGGTCTTACGGGCGCTTGTCGAACTGCTTCTTTGAGGCCGGCTCGTCGCTGGTCCCAGACGCCAACTGTATCATCTTGTTCCAAAACGTTACGACAACGACCGCAGGTTACGGGTTCCTGATCGAGGGGTGTTCTTTCGCCAACTATGCCGTGCCTTACGTGATAGACGTTAATCGCACGCAGTACGATCTTCAGGCCAGAGACAACAAGGCGTATGGAACGGCGGGGTCGTGGCGGTCCTTTGCCAAAGTCACTGCCACTGACGGCTTTTACAACTACGACATCGACAATCCTCTCGTGGCGGAAGACTTCTTCGGGTACGATGAGCACATCAAATGGGGCATGACACCTCTTGAGTTCGATAGTATCGTAGCTCCGAAAAGTCATCCCTACGGCGGAACGTGGACAGCACCGGCCGAGAATGGTGAAGGCTCTGTAGATGTCGCCTACGACGCATACGGCACCATCCACTGGAACGCCGTTCGTACCGGGGCGGCCCCCTACCTGGTATTCAACCAGAACGCGGCCCCCTCGGCTTACATCTACGTCTCCTTCGAGGTTCGAGCCGATGCCGACTGTGCTCCGGGCAGCTATTTGACCTATGCGCTCCAGAATACGACGCCTGCCAATGTCATTCGCAAGCTGATCTATCCCGGTGCTGAGTGGAAAAGAGTGACGTTCGGCTGTCCGAATCCGAACGAGGACGATCAGATCAGACTGTACTTCTCCAGCGAAGACCGAAATTGCAATCTCTACTTTCGCAACTTCGAGTTGAAGTACACAGATCAAGAAATTCCTGGGACAGCAGCCCCAGACAGTTTCGCCGGTGGCATAGAAGTCCGCAACGGCACCAACCCCGGCCACGTGGACTTCTACGAAGGAAGCGGCAACGGCGCGAACTACATTCGCCTGATCGGCCCGGCCTCCACTGATACGGATACGCTCATCCTGCCGACGGCAGCCGAAATCGCCGAAGCGGGCTACCTGTACTGTGCCGCCGACGGAACGATTACCACGAGTACTCCGGCCGGGGCTGGCGACTTCCTGGCAGACGGATCGGTCCCCATGACCGGTTCGCTCTACATCACCGAAGCAGCCGCCGCCTCTGCGGATTCGGCGGGACTGGGCCAAATCTGGGTCAAGAACGCCACCCCCAGTGAGTTATGGTACACCGACGACGCCGGTACGGACTTCCAGTTGGGGGTTGTAGGGGCCATCGACACGACAACGGTCGATGCACCAACCTGGAGCGACGGGGCCAATGCCAGTAACATCTGGAGTTTCGACGTCTCCGGGACCGATCCCGCAATCACGTTCGGCGACGGTGTAATCAACGTCTCAGCAGGCACCCTGCAAGTGGGCGGGGCTTCTGTTTTCTACGCCGGGCACGACATCAACTTGGAAACGGCAGCCGATCCTACGATCTATGCCCTCGATACGACCAACAATGCCCGTATTCAGCTTCAGGCCAGCGACACGGATACCTGGTTGTCTACTACCAGCAATCACCCCCTCAAGATCGAAACGAACGATACGCTTCGCCTGACCATCGCAGCGGACGGCACGACCTGGACCTATGAGGCCGGTGCCTCTGATCCGGTCTGGACGATCAGCAGCGGCATTATGAACCTCTCCACCGGCACCCTCCAGGAGGGTGGCTCAGCGGTCGCTACGGCCTCCGATAACCTGAGTGTCTTCGCCGCAACAACCAGCGCCCAACTCTACGGCGTCCTGAGCGACGAGACGGGCACGGGCGCAGCCGTCTTCGCCGACTCGCCTACCTTCGCCGACGACATCACCATCCAGGCGGCGGGGGTCAAGCTGACGGGCGACGGGGACGGGGCCCTTACCATTCTGGGCCTGGGCGACGGATCGGATGAAGACTGGGTCATCAATCTCGACGATACCGCCAACGAAGTCACGCACAGTTCCGGGACCGGGGTGCTCCTGCACCACTGGAGCGGGATTGCCGGCCGGTTCGGCCTGAACGGGGGCAATGCCGCTCAGGTCGTAATGACCCTGACGAATACAGACGAGACGTCCGACAGCGAGACGGACCAGACGTCTTCGCTGCTGTTCCAGTTGACCGGCAGCATCAACGAAGCCGATTACGCCGCCGCTGAGGCCGCTCGGATCGAAGCCTACAAGGTCAGCGACTGGTATGCGGACGGCACGGCGGACCACGACAGCGGTCTGAAATTCTACACGACCAACAACAACACCCCTGCCCTGGCCATGACGATCAGTAATGCCGGGGTGATAACGGCGGCGGGCAGCTTCACCGGGGCCCTGACCGGCAATGTGACGGGAGACGTTAGCGGCAACGCAGGTACGGTGACGAACGGCGTCTATACCACCGATGCGGGATCGGTCTTCCTGGCCCCGGACGGCGACGGTTCGAGCCTGACCAGTGTAGACGCGGCGACCGGGGACTCCGCTACGGGCTTCTTCGACGCCGGGACAATCGAGCACGAGTACGGCGGCCTGGAAGCGGACGTTCACGAGTATAGCGGTCTCTTGGCCGTCTCCGGCGGGGCGACCAGTGAGGTTAACTCCAAGAGTGAACTCGAAGCACAGATCGCCGACGTGGCCGACTTCGCCGAGGCGGACGGGGACACCTACAGCAACGCCCACGATTTCAGCAGCGCGACGGTGACGCTGCCCGCTCGAACGGCCGGGCTCTCCCATCACTTCCGATTCAATATCATCAATCCGAACGCCGCCTACGACCTCGATACGCAAATCTGTATCTGTCCGAAGCTCCCGGCGGCCATTACGATCACCAATATCGAAGTCACGTGCAACGCCGACCCGACGACGGAGTTGGACCTGGACCTCAAGTGGGCCGACACCTTCATCGGACTGGCGAACGCGGCGGTCATCGACGTCATCGATACGACCAACGGCGTAACGAGCATCTCCGCCGGTTTCGACGACGCCGACGTTGCCTCCGGCAAGTGCATCTACGTGGAGTTCGGGGCCGAGCCGGACGAGGCCATTACTCAGGTCTGCATCGACATCACCTACGACTATGACAGTTGACGTTGACAAGGAGAACACTCTATGACTCGCAGAAGAAAGATCGCCATCGCGGTGACTATAGCGGTGCTGCTGGTATGGACCACCGTACTCTGGGCCACCACCTTCAAGTATCTCTACACCAGCGAAGTGACCTACGCCTCCACCAACGCCTATGGCGGGGCAACGGGCGACCTCGCCAATGACCAGGCGTGGGACGTGGGAGCCGACATCGACCTGGAGACCAACGGCTACTACGGCCTCTGGATCAGCATCGAATACGACTCCGCCGGGACCACCGACAACATCATCCTGGGCTACTTCGGCTCCTACGACGGCACCAACTTCGACGACCTGCCCATCTGGGAAGTCACCCTGGACGACAACGGTGGGGCCGACACTCAGCAGACCCTCGGCTTCTGGCCCGCGCCGCCCCACGGACGTATCGGCGTCAAGACCACCGGCACCACCGACACCTACGACTATCGGATAACCTACCACCCGGTTCGAGGAAATGGCTCATGAGTGACTATCACGTCCTGCAATCCAGCCCCGAGGGGCATCAAGTCACCATCGCGGTACACTTCGCTGTACCCGACGAGAACAACGCAGCGGGCGTGAAGCTGCGCACGGCCCTTCGCCAGCACCAACCCTTCACCGGCTCGGCGGTCCCCGGCCTGGAAGACGGCAACCCGACCGAATACGCCTCCCTCCAGAGCGGTGCGACCTGCGAAACCGTCGTTACAGTGGGTCTGGACGGCAATCTTTCCGACGTGGCGAAGCTGGCCTACCTAGACGCCCAGTACGGTCCCTTCACCGCTTCCGAACTGACCCGCCTGCGTGCCATCCTACGCTATTGGGGGTATGCACACAATGTGTCGTAAGCTGCTTCTGATCCTGTTCCTGTACAGTGCGTGCCTCGGCGGCATCCTAAAACCACGGCGTGCATTCATCCTCACGGATCGCGGCAACCTCCAGGCCCGTGGCCTCATCGGCTGCTGGCTGCTGAACGAGGGGGCGGGCACGGTCGTTCGGGACGCGAGTGGCAATGGGTTTCATGGGACAAACTCTGCGGCGACATGGACATCGGGGGCATTTGGGCCGTGTATGGCCTTCAACGGCACTGACGCCTTTGTAGACATTCCCGGTAAAAACATGCTTTATCCACTGACAATGTGCTGCTGGGTACGGTTGAATGTCAACAACATCGTCCAGGTGTTGCTGTACCTTGGAGATGGTGTGGAAAGCGGATCCGCCACGGACTTGGTTTGTCTCCGTGTTAATTCTGAGGGTACCCCGTTAGCGACGGCCTGGCGAGGATCGGCTGGTAATTCCGCAACGGGGACGACTGTACTGGTGCCCGGAGTATGGTATCACCTGGCGGCGGTATTTGTCCATTCCACAATGAGAGAAATCTATGTCAATGGCGTACTGGAAGCGACAAACTCGAATGAGGAGGTTATAGCCGGCTCAAAGGTATATTGGTCCATTGGGGCATGGAGGTTATCAGCGGGTGGAGCGCAGTATCACGCCAATGCCCTCATTGATGCTCCGCAATTCTACAATCGTGCCCTGACCCCATCCGAGATCGCCAGCCTCTACCGCGACCCCTACCAGATGTTCCGGCGCGAGCCGGTAGAATACTACGTCACCGCAGGGGGCGAGCCGGAGCCGCCCAGTGCCTATACCCACATTATGATTATCGCCGGCACGCCCGCCCTGATCGTCCTGACGGCCCTGGCAATGGCGTGGCAGAAGCGCCCTCCCGCGTGATGAGGGGTCTATAGAACACGGTAGTATTATACGGACAGGAGCGTGACATGGCAAGACAGAGCACGAGCGAAGCGAACGGAAACGGCAAGATACGATTGGATCGAGGGTGGCTCCAGACATTGGTCACTCTTGCAACGATTGTCGCCGCCGCCAGTGCCGCCTGGGTAACACTGCGCGGTGACGTTAAGGCAAACTGCATCAAAAACACCGAGCAGGATACGCGCATCTCGACGAACACCGACAGGATCGGCGATCACACCGAGCAACTTGGCCGGGTCGATGAGCGCTGGAAAGCGATCAATGATTCCCTAACTAAGATCGATCGGAAGCTCGACGATCTACAGCGTGAGCGATTGCCATGACTGAACCCGTGAATCAAGCCCGCAATCTGCTGTGCGACCTCATGCCCCTGTGCGGGCAAGCGGTGGATGGTCATCTATGGCGCGAGTTCCAGGAGCGCTATGCCCTGCTGACGGGCGACGTCGCCGGCGCCAGCACGATCCACAGTCCGACGGTCATGCTGGCGGCGGTAGAGGATTGGCTCGACGAGACAGTAGGTTGAGTAAGGGAAAAACTGTCTCGATAAACCACGTGTCCATTCTATATATTTCTCGGAATTATGTTGACGCCGACCAAGGCCATCTGGTATTTTCAGATTATGGTCTTGGCAGACACACAACACGTTCACAATGGCAGTCCTTATTCGGAAAGAACCCCGAACTTCTGGTCGCCCTCCCCTCGTCTTGCCAAGACTGCTTATGGGCCGACCACTACGGGGGCCGGACTAACCTCCGGCCCCTTCTGTCGATCTCTTTCTCGGGCCCCGGCGCTTCTCACTCCCTCTCTCCTCCGCACCGCCGGGGCCACTATTCAATGTGAAACACAGATAAAAGGAGAACTGCGATGAAACGATGGATGATAGCACTGATCTTGCTCTGTGCCGCGCCCGTGTGGGCCGGTGAACTGAATGTGGGCGGTCTGATAGCCCAGGGCCAGAACGGGTTCAGGACCGGTATGGGCTGGCAGGTGGACTACTCTCGCGCCATCGGCACTTCTGACTGGTCGTGGTTCGCGGGGGTCAGCCAGACGACGTGGAACCTGCAAGAGAGCGGCTGGTCCTACGAACGCAGTTGCTTCTCGATGTCGTTCGTCCAGGAAGGCAGTATGACGGACCTGAGGCCGTTCGTCGGGGCCAGATGGAGTCGGCCGCTTCCGTGGGGCATACGCGGGCAGGCATGCGTGGACGTGGGTTGGGACTTCATGGACAGCGACCTATCCGATACGTTCATGATGCAGACATGCAAGCATGTATCCACATACACGAACGACTATGACATGGCCGATACCTGGACGGTCCGGCCGGGCCTGAGATTGACGAAGATGCTGGCCGAGAAGGTCGGCGTTACGCTCGATGCGGCCTACACCTTCGATATGGACCCGGACGATATCACCTTGGACGGGCGCAGTGTGGGTATCGAACGCGACCTCTCCGGCTGGCGGCTGGGGGCGGGTCTGGTCATCAAGCTGTAACGCCTGGGCCTAAGTGCGCTCTTTGAAAAACACGTTTTGATCTTTCTAACTTCATCACCCTCCTCCTAAGACCGGCACGGATGCCTGTGCTGGTCTTTATGCCCCTGAGTCCTGGTGGACGCACTCGCGACTGGCAGGTTCGATTCCTGCTGGGGGCCTTGGGTGTGCCGTAGACACGAGGCATGGATGTCCTTAGTCTGGCGCGGCACACCCGCTCTTTGAAATTGTCCGCCGACGTGCCAATGAGAACTTGAGCCGAATCCGTTTGACGGCGCGTCGTCGGTTCATGGATGGCTGGTCTGGGCCAAGGATGGCCCGCTCTTTGAAAACTACGGAGTAGAATGGCCACGGATGGTCATGGGCGGCGCGGTGGTGCGAACGTTCTCGAACCGTTGAATGGTCCTGGCGGTCTCGCGACACGACTTGCTGAACAGCTACCGCGCCGCCCTGTTATTGGTACACCTCGCGCGATGGCGCACACAAGGAAACGATTTGAAAGGAGTCGAAAATGAAAAACTGGACATGGATTGTATTGTTAGTGTTGGCCCTGACGGCCAATCTGGCGCAGGGCCGCGACTGGCTCGCCTCGTTGGCGGGCAACGACGAGCAGGTCAAGCTGTTCGTCGGAATCGGCGACCCGAACGCAGGGACCATCGGCCCGGTCGTAGCATGGCATGAGGGCGTCGATCATGCCGTGTGGCAGGCCGGGCTGCGGGCTGAGTTGGACGTCAGCGGACGGACCCAGACCATTATCGACAAGCTCGGTCTGGTCCCGTCCTCGTGGTGGGGTCTACTGAGCGACCTGGAGGCCCGCGTGCATCTGACGGCCGAGGTCGGGGCCGTGGACGTGGCGCACTCGATGCAGGCATGGGCGGCACCGGGCGTTAAGCTGAGTCTGGGTCCGATCAGTTACGGGATAAGCTACGATATTTTCGAGGGCGGGTCTGCCCGCGATATCGCGGAGTCCGGCGTGACGCATTTCCTGGGAATCGAAAAGCGGTTCTGATTAGGTGCTACTGCAAGGGCCCGCCCGTTGGGAGCCCTGGCCGAAGGGTTTGACGGCGGGCGGGCGTTTTGAACGGTATGAACGAGAGGTGGCACGATGCTGACAATGATACGGGGCAGTGATGGGGCGACGACAATCATCATTAAGTACGCATCCAAGGGCGGGCCCTATGCGAAGTTGTTCATAGGGTTTAATCCCGGTCCATTTCGGCGGGTCTTCCCCGGCGAACGGCTGCCGCGCAAAGGAAGTATACGCCGTATCTCCGGTCTGGAATATCTGCCCGATGTCGAGCCGACGGACGATAAGTGGGTGACGGTCGTGACGCGGAATGAGATGAGGTTATTTTGCAATGCGGGCGACATAGCTATATGGTGCGTGCCCGGCAGGCAGGCACATCTCGTGAAGTGCGTGTTTGGCTGGTGGTGTTCGACAGATATTGACCCCGTTACAGGCGCATGCTGGTCCGGGTTTCGCAAAGCGATATATTTCAAGCGACTCTTTCCCGGCAAACGACTTCCTGCGCCTGGGTCTAAACAGGTGATACGTGGTCTGTCTATTGTGAAAGGGGCGTGACATGTGGCAAGGGATTCTGGGTTGGCTGGCGCAGCGCATTCTGCGGCGCATGATGAAAAAGGGTATCAAAGAGGCGAACGCGAGCGGCAAGCGGTATTTCACGTGGGACCGTAGCCGTGCGTGGCGTGGCTGGATGGTCGAGCAGGTCAGGTGTGTCAGGGCGTGGGCGAACGCGCATAGCGATCCTGCGCTGACGGCCGATGACGATTTCTTCGCATGTGTGGCGTGGACGCTGGAATCGGATCGACTGGCGGGCGATTTCAATAGGAACAAGCCTGCGTCGAAACGCATCGACGCACATACTATCGGCGAGATGAGGCCGGTGCCGCATGAATGATTCAGTAAAAACGACAGACGAGCTATCGCGATTGCAGACCGAGAACGAGAAGTTCAAAAAGCGGCTGGCAGGGGCGTGGAAGTTCGTTTTGAAGCGAGACCTATCACCTCAACCGGAATGTTGTGTATGGTACGACGACGAAACCAAATGGATATTGCCGGACGTGGTGAAGAGATGTTTTGGCGTAGACATCAAGCCGGGCCAAACGATTACCCTGCTTGTCATTCCAGTTGAGGAGGGCTCTACATGAGTGACTCGGCGATTGCGATTCTGTGCAACGCGATCCGGCATGCGCGGATGAACACCGTGCCCGACGGCATGTTGATCGACGCGGACGATTGGGCGGCGATCTACGATGCGATGGAGGCCGTGACCGAGGAGGAAGGCGAGACATGCACTTGGACTGAGGGGCCGGATGGTCTATTCGACACGGAGTGCGGCAGGATGTATCAGTTACTGACGGTGTGGCCAACGCAAACGATGGATGAATACAGATGCCCGATGTGTCACAAAAAGATCGACATTGTCCCGTACAAAGAGAAGGAGCCGGAGCGATGAGTGACACCGGCTTGTTCGGCCAGCCAGTTCAGTCGCCCCGAAAGGGCTGCTATGCCGACGTGCCCGGCACGGGTCCGGCGGGGCAGACCTGCGGAACGTGTATGTATCTGCACCGTCGTCATTCGGCCGGCACGTATCTGAAATGCTGGCTCATGCGAGAGTACTGGACGGGCGGGGCCGGTACGGACATCAAGGCCGGGAGCCCGGCGTGTAGATATTGGGTAGAGAAGAGGGGAATGAAACCATGACGGCTGGTCCCATCAACGACAAGGATGCCATGATAGCGGCCTTGCAGGCAGAGATCGAGAGGTTGCGCGGGAAGAGCATAGATGACTTCATAGAGCACCGCGCATTTCAATCGCTGCACGCCTTTAACCTTCAAGAATTGGCCCGAAAACAGACAGGGATGCAACAGGAGATCATACGATTGCGCGCTGAACTGGAAAAGTGCCATAAGTGCCTCCCTGTCGAAGAGGTGAAACCATGACAACCGTGGCAGATATCGTGAAAGCCTACCTGGAAAAGCATGGGCTGGATGGGCTGGTGAATGAGGATGGCGAGTGCAGTTGTTTCAAAGACGATCTGGCACCCTGTGGCTATTCGTCGATGGAATGCCGTGTGGGCCGCAAGATTCCGTGCCCGAACCCCGGCACGTGTGAATTCGGTTGTGGGCCCGACGATTACCATATTCAGGCTGTGACGCCCGAGGAACGGAATCACGAACAGCCTGGAGACGCTGTTCGATAATGGGGTTTCTGGGAGGATCGAGGATGGGCCGATAGTGGTGGACAATGTGGAAGGGCCGGCACAAAAACCCTGTGAGTCAAGTATGCCCGCCTCGCCGGCCCGGCGGGCTTGATAGGAGGCGATCAATGTGGATAGAACTGATTGGAATAGCAGCCAGCGTGATTGCCATTATCGGCGTGTTGATGAATAACCGGAGGATGCGCGCATGTTTCGTGCTGTGGATCGTCTCCAACGGACTATCGGCCCTGATTCATGTCCAGGCGGGCATCTGGTCGTTGGCGGCGCGGGATATCGTGTTCTTCGTTCTGGCGGTCGAGGGCTGGCTGCTCTGGAGTGAAAGGAAACGCACATGCGAATGAGAACGACAGCGATAATCGAAACAGCCATGGCGACGGCACTCCTGGCGGCTCTGTGCCTGGCGCAGACGCAGGAGTGTCCGGAGCAGGTGTTTATGGACCCGAACATCGTACCATTTGCCGTGGACGTCAACCACATATCAGTCGATCCGGGCAGTGGGCAACGGCTGCTCCTGGGCTATGTGATTACCGACGTGGGCCGCGAGTGGAGCTATCCAGGCTGGGTGTGCGACCCGGACGGCAACCCCGTGACGATATCGGCGTCGGCGGGCACGCTGGAGAAGCCCACGGCGACGACCTACGTGCTGTGGGGCATGGAGCAGACGACAGGCGTGACCTACTACCACATATCGGCCACTGATGTTCCGTTGGAGCACCAGGAGCCCCTGACGCGCACGGGTACGGTTGCCGTGCTGGCGGTGCCGCAGAACCGACGGCCGACGCTGTGCGGGGGCAGGCCATGACCCGATTGCTGGTGATAATGCTGCTGGCGGGCGCTCCTCGACTGCACGCAGTCCCGGACGTCGCCCGGCCCTATGTGCGACTGCTGCGGCATGAGGCGGTATTCGTGGCGTGGTGGATTCGTACCCAGGGCACGCTCGATGCGTTCATTGCCGACAACCACGAACCGACCCGCGACCGGCAGCGGGCGTGGCAATTCAGGAGGAAGCTGTTATGAATAATCCAACTAAAACACGCTACAAACATATCCAATTCGTAAGAGAACCACGATTTGGCGCACCTCTTTGGGTGTGCCGGTCGAATCGTGGGAGAGAAGTGCTGGGCACGGTGCAGGCGGGGGCGTGGAGTCGAGTGACGTTCTTTCCCCAGTCTAATACGGAGTTTTCTGCGGATTGCCTGGACGACATATCTCATTTCATCGGGCAACTGGAAGAATCCAAATGAGTATCGACGACGGGCTTGTCAAGACGCGGAACAAGCGGGCGTTCGCGCCGGGCTCCAACCCGACGATGGGGCCGGAGCCACGAAAACGACGGTGCCTGAATTGTCGCTTGATGTCTACGGCCCCGTCCGGGGATCGGCACATCTGTACGGTGACGGGCAAGATCGCACACCCGGAAGACGATGCGTGCGAGAAGTACCAGCGATGGAAAGCGCGATACCTGGACAAATGATGCGGCACGGAAAGGAAACCGAAATGGCACAAGACAACGACAACATTAAGCCCCAACCGTATCACGATAACAACCTGCTGCTGAGATGCACGTATTGCCGGGGCATGGCAGCGCGGGGCGACCTCTACGGTGAATATTTCCTGTGCTCGAACTGCGCCGACGACGGCGATGCACTGATGAAGGTTGCCTGCCTGGCGTCGTGTGTTTCCGACGGCACAATCCGCCTGGAGGACGATGAGATAGCGCTGCTGCTGGAGACCATCGACAACTGCCTGCGGGACGAATGGCTCAGCCTGAACAATACGAGCTTGTACACCGTGATTCGCGATAAACTGAAAGCGGCTGGCAAGAACGACGAGGAAACGACATGAGAGACGGATTCATTATCGACTATGAAACTGTCGCGGCGCGATTGGCACATGAGGATTCCAAGATACAAGCACGTTTCATTTCTGTGTTTCTCAAGGAATTAAGATATGCAGCGTCCACAAATTATAACGTGGAGATGCAGTTGTGTTACATGAATGCCGAACTGTCGGCAACCGACCGTGAAACCCTCAAGATGTTATCGTTTACGGAGAATGAACATGGCAGCACGCAGTGAAATCGAGAAACGGATACGGGAGCGGATCGAAGTGAAGAAAAACGAATTCCACAGGGCGGAGAACCTGATAAACGTGATCCTTGACAAGCGCCGCGAGCTTGAGGCCCAGTTGACCGAAACCACTGTCCGGGCAGAAGCCATCCGAGAAGGACTGATTGAGGACGAGGCCCTGTTGGCCTCTGCCCTGCCGAAACGTCAACGCCGCAAGAAAACCGAGGCGACCGATGACGAGTGAACCGGCTCCGGGAAAATACTTCGGCGTGCCTTTCTCCGAATATCTGGAGTGGCCCTATGTCAATGGCTCTCTGCTGTTGACGCTCCGGGACAAGACGCCGTGCCATGCCGAGTATGAGCGCCTGCATCCAGCGGACCCGACGCCGGCCCTGGAGTTCGGCACGAAGTTCCACATGGCCCTGCTGGAGCCGGAGATATTCCAAAGGCATTATCGAGTCCTACCAGACGACGCTCCAGGCCGACCGACCGAGGCGATGAGAAGCGCCAAAAACCCATCGGAGTCGAGCCAGTACAGGATCGCGTGGTGGGACACATGGGAAGCGGACGGACGCGAAGAGATCAAGCCGCAGGACGCCGAGGCCATTGCGGCCATGTGCGCCGCCGTGCGAGGGACTCAAGCCAGACAGTTCATCACGGGTGGGCGGTCGGAAGTGTCGCTCGTGTGGGATGACCCGACGACCGGCCTGCGGTGCAAGGGACGACTGGATTTCGTGCAGGAGCAGCCCTGGCAGGATGTCATTACTGACGTGAAGACGACAGAAGATGCAGGAGAAGAGAAGTTCCGCAAAAGCGTATTCTTCTACGGTTACTTCGTCAAGGCGGCGCTCTACGCTGACGCCTGGAAGATATTGACGGGAGAGAATCCCTTGTTCGTCTGGCTTGCGGTAGAGAAGAAGGCGCCGTATTGCTCGAAGGCGTGGGAGGCAGATGACAAGTGCCTCCAGGCGGGTCGCAATGTCTACCGCATTCTGCTGGACCGTTGGGCGGAATGCGTAAAGAGCAATGAGTATCCCGGCTACGGCGAATCCGTAGAACTGCTGGGATTGGCCCCCTGGATGCTCGATGCCTCCGGCGTGGGGCGCTTCAACTTGGAACCGACGGAACAACCGAATGAACCATTGGGCGGGGCCGACGCCTTCGCTCAGAAATATGGATTGGAAGATGAGGACTGATATGGCAGAGAACGAAACAGGGCCCGTCGAGGCGGCCGTGATACAGAAGCGCGACGACGAGAGAGAATACCAGATGGCACCGGCGAACATGCAGCCGATGCAGATGGTGGCGACGATGGTAATGAACGGGGCGAGCCAGGACCAACTGGACAAGATGATGAACTTCGTCAAGGAGATGGATGCGATCCAGGCACGGAAGGCGTATGCCCAGGCGATGGCGGCGTTTCGCGGTCTGGTCCAGACGGTGATCCGCTCCGGTAAGGGCCACACAGGGACCTACGCCAAACTGTCCGACATCGAGGAACAGATACGCCCCGCTCTGGCCCAATGCCAATTGACGCCCAGTTGGCGCATCGTCAAGGACGAGAAAGACTGGATCGCGGTCGAGTGTCGCATCACGCATGGGATGGGTCACTACGAGAGCACGTCGTTCGGGGGGCCGCCGGACAACAGCGGCGCGAAGAACCTGCTACAGCAGCGTGCCTCCACGGTCAGTTATCTTGAGCGATACACACTGAAAGCACTGCTTGGACTGACGGACAAGGACGATGACGGCAGCGGCGGCGCACCGAACACTGAACCGGAAAAGCCAAAGACTCATACCGTGTCCGGCAGCGACGACGAGAAGCGGCGGCTGGCCGACCTGTTCCGGGCCGCCAGCGGCGCGCCGAGAGCGACCAAGGCGCAATTAGCTGACTGGTACAACCAACTGCTGGCCCTGGTCAAGAAACAGACGGTCGCCGAGTATGCGGAATGGTTTGAAAACAACGGGACCATCAAAGATGGGAAAGTAGCCGCCAAAGATGACGATCGTGAGCCTGCCCCTGAAAATGACCTTATTGACCCTGGCTCGGAAGTAAGTCGGCAGGGGCAGGCTCTTACCGAAGACGACAAGACCGATTGGCCGTTTGTATGCTCTCGTTGTGGTTCAGTCCACAAGGTCATGCCGGCCGGGGCCAAATGCACGAGTTGTTTTGGTGCGGTGACACAGGAGAAACGAAATGCCTGAGACCGAACCCAAGCGTATGCCCTTCTCGCCCGCACTTGTACCGAAGGTATTGGATGGGACCAAGACTGTGACGCGCCGCTGTCACAGGACGCCGAGGTACAAAGTCGGGGATATCATCTGTATCTCGGAGCGGTGGCAACATGAAGATACTTCGTGCGATGATCCTCAATGTGGTAATCCCTATCACATATATTACCATGCGACCGACCCAGCACCAGAAACCGTTGCGAGATGGAGACCCTCCATACTCCAGCCGGTCTGGGCCTGCCGGCCCTGGCGGGGCCGCATCATCGACGTGCGCCAAGAGAGACTGTGGAACATCGACGATGAGGACGCGGAACGCGAGGGGGTAGAGCCCGGAAACGCCGCAGTCTACTTCCGCGAGCTCTGGAACTCGATCAACGGACGCAGGCAGGGCTACGCCTGGAAGGACAATCCACAAGTGATTCGCTATGAATGGGAGCCTGTCAATGTCTAAGATAACTGAGATTCCAGAAACGCCTCTCGGGCCCCTGGCCGATCTGCAACGACAGGTCAACGATCTGCGTGAGGCGTGCGACTACCTGTTGACAGTGGTGATGATTATGGCACCGCACATCGATTGGCTGGAGGTGCCAGAGTTGCCGAAGGCATTGAGAAAACCGCAAACGGGAGGAACCCCATGAGCACTTTCGGACGCGGACACCGAGGCAGGCCCAGGCCCCACGTTCCCGGCCAGATGAATAAGACCGAGCAAGCCTATGCCGACCGGCTGGAAATCCTGCGCCGGGCCGGCGAAGTGCTCAGCTTCCGCTTTGAAGCGATCAAGCTCCGCCTCGCCAAGAACACGTTCTATACGCCAGACTTCCTGGTTGTGACGCCAAGCCAGATCGAGTTTCACGAGGTCAAGGGCTTCTGGCAGGACGACGCCCGCGTCAAGATCAAGGTCGCCGCCGACCAGTACCCGGAGTTCGCCTTCATCGCCGTCCAGAAGAGCAAGGACGGCTGGAAGGTTGAAGAGTTCTGATAAGTGAATCAATGATACCAGAGCAGAAAAGGAAGGACCAACATGCATACGATTGACGCAACCTACGAGGGCTTGGCCCCCATGATGCACGACCGGTTTTTCAACGCCGAGGAAACCGACCGAGGCCGGGCAAAGAAACGCGCGGCGGGAACGTGGAAAGAGGAGTTACCCCTCAAGCTCCACGCCGACGGCAAGGGTGTGTTTTTGCCGGCCGACAACATTCGCATGATGCTGATCGGCAACCAGTACCGTCAGGGCGCTGCGACCATTCTGGGCTCGTTTATCGAGACGCGCAAGAAGACCGAATACCTCAATATGTGCAAGGGCTGTATCTGGGTGCTCGGTAAGGAGGACGCCCTGAAAGTCTATCTCAGCCGCGACGGCAAAAACATTACCTGGGACCCCGAGGATTACGACGAGCGGTCGTTCCCGGCCAAGGGCGGTGGTCGCAAGCTCACGCGCCGCCCGATTATCCGCCTGCCGTGGTCGATGGCCTTTCGTATCCAGGTCACAGACGACCGGATCGACTCGAATAAGGTCCGTGAACTATTCGACGTCGCCGGCTTTCGCTCCGGGGCTGGGGCCTACGGGCCGACCTTCGGCCGGTGCCATATCGTCGCCTGGGATGTGGTTAGCTCAATCTGAGCAGAATTGTGGCGAGTGGATGGGATGCGATGCGACCAGACCTGAACTCAACCGGAAAGGAAAAGAGGAGCACTGAACTGACAAGACATGAACAGACCAGACCAGAACTCCAGTGGAATTGAGGTGAGTGGAGACGACATGAGTGGAAACGAAAGGACCGGAACAGACCAGACCAGAACTCAAGCGGTTCAGACGCGCGAAGAACCGAGCAGACAGGATACGAAAGGAACCCAAATGAGCACGAACATGAACACGCAGGAGAACATCGAGCAGCAAGAAGCCCAACTATACGCCACCTGCCTGTCGAAATTGCAGGCGTATTTCGACGACGAGATAGAAGGCGGCGACGAGGTGGTTACGGCGATCAAGGCCGCCAACATGCTCGTCAAGCGGGAGCAAAGCAAGGGCGCACGGGAAGGTAAAAAAACAGCCTCCCAATTTAACAGCGGGAGAATTTAACAGGAGTGAATGATGGACGTGATCATAGTTCGGTTGGATTTAGAGGTGCAAGTCAGTCTTCCGGAGGGGCCAATCCTGC
>JBBACV010000012.1:0-16271 GCA_041656835.1 Acholeplasmataceae bacterium
CTAAAAATTCATTTATAATTATTTTAGGGGCACTAATTAAAATACTAACAACAACGGTTACAGCAACTATTACGGAAACTACTGCAGGAATAGTCGTGGAGGCAACACTTATGCTACTTGAACTTGAGGTACTTCCTTGACTTTTTTTCAATAAATCTTTTTGATCTAATTTTTTTCTTCTATTTCATTTAAAACCCAGTTATCTGATTTACCGTGTAAATAGTTGTTTTCATTATATATTTGATTATTAAATGGATCTATATTCATAAAATTATTCCTTATTAAAAATTTATAATATTATAACACAATAGCTCAATGTTTAAGAAAACTTAAACATATCAATCCTTTTATCTAGTTGAAATGCATATATATAAGAATTGTATATGTCATTATGAAACTGATCTCTTATGTTGTTTTGTTGAATAGGAGGTCAATAATAGATTAACATATACAAATAAAAAAGATGTTTGTAGTTTAACACTTTTTTGTGTGTCTACAAACATCTTATCACTTCAATTCTACTAAGAAAATGATGCATTTAGGCGATAATAAGACTATTTATCGCCTTAATCAAAGATTGTTTTGGTGGAACCGATGGGAGTTGAACCCATGTACAAGAATAATCCTTTACACTAATCTACATGTTTAGTTAATTTGATAGTTTAACATTTATCTAGTAAATTAACAAAATTAATAAATGCGAGTCTATTGGATTCTTTTTATAAGTCTAGACGAGCTTATAATTATAACTTGCTAATTGATGCTTCATTAAACCACAAGTAAATTTAATGCCGCAATACACTTATTTTCTTAAGCGTATAATAAAGTTTGTTGATTTCCGGATATTATATATCTCGTACGTTTTTAACTGCGCTACCAGTACATGCATAATATACCTTCATATCCCTGGCGAATCCTAAAACGGCCCCAAGTATGCACATTATATATTAATAATATATAATATGCAACTATTTTTAGTTGTTTTTCAATCTTTTTAAAACTGGAACCTTTTTTATTGCAAAATATATTGGAGTTCCCACAATTAAAGCAACGATACTTTCAATTAAACCATTACTTAAAGTAATACTATAAATTAAATTAACCGCATCACCAAAAGCTAATTGTAAAATACCACCAAATAATACTAATGACGTTAAAACAACAAACGTATGAATTAAAGTTGAAACAACAAAGCTAGCGGGGATTACTAAGTCCTCATACATATTATTATTTATTAAGGAGTAGTATACCGCAATAAACCCAGTACTAATTACTAAAATAATCGGGATTAAAACATTTGATGTTTTATGGTAATTATTATTACCAATCATTAATAAATCTTCTAATTCTTCATCGCTGTAAGGTGGTGTTTCTGATTCATCATGTTCTTCATAAAATTCGGCATTAGTTGATAGAGCATCATTATATTTACTATGAGCCACATCATTAGCAATTCTTAATGAGCCAAAATATAGACCAAAAATAGTTATTAAACTAACTATTCCAAAAATTAAAGTATTACCAAATTTTAATTTTTCAATTTTTTTAAGTCCATAAAATATATAATAAGCAAAAGCCCCAAATAAGGCTCTAGGTAGTACTGAAACTAATGGATTTTGAAAAGCTAAATCAGTGGGATTAACGGCGTACATATATGAAGCCATTAATGATCCTAATCCAAAAGTTATTCCTAAAATTAAAGCATTTCTAGGTTTAAGTAAAAAAATTCCAATTAAAGTAGGGATATGAACAATCGTTAATGATACCCCTGGTAAAATTGTAATAAAACCTAGTTGCGGTACTAATGATAATAATAATATTATCCCAACAAACATACTAGTTAATACTAGTTCAAATGTATCTATTTTCTTCATTTTTTCTCCTTTTTAGGCCACGGTGGGTCCCATAAGTATAAAATGATTATATCAAAATATTGTAAACTAATAAAGTAATAAGTTTTCGATTATTTTAAAATAATAATTTAAACCATTTAATAATACTTTTTCATCAAAATTGAATTTATTTGAATGAAGGGGATAAGTAAATTCCTTTTCTTTATTTAAAGTTCCAATAAAAGAAAATATTCCTGGCACTTCCTGTTGATAATAAGCGAAATCTTCGGCAAACATATATGGTTCTAAGTAAACTAAGTCATCTTTATCAAATGATTTTCGGACTAATTCAAATAAACTTTCATCATTAATTACTGGAGGATAACCATCGGTTATTCCCCCTTTAATTGAAACATTAAAACTTTTTTCAATTCCTAATTTTAAATCGGTCATTTTTTCCTTTAAAGTATTATATGTTTTTTCATTAAAGGCTCTAATAGTTCCTTTAATGGAAGTTTTTCCAGCAATAATATTACGGGCTTCACCACCATTAACTATACCAGTTGTTACAACTGATTTTTCTAAAGGGTTTATGTTTCTTGATACAATTTGATTTAATGAAATAATAAAGTTAGAGGCTGCAATAATTGAATCAACTCCTAAATGAGGTTGGGCTCCATGACTTGATTTACCATATATATCATAATCAAATTCGGCATTTTGAGCTAACATTTCACCATTTTTAATGCCAATTAATCCTTCATTTATCCCAGGAAATAAGTGAAGACCAAAGATTTTTTTAATTTTATAATCTTTAATTAAACCTTCATCAATCATCACTTTAGCACCACCTGGTCCTTCTTCGGCTGGTTGAAAGATTAAAATGATTGATTCTTTAGGCATTGGATAATCTTTTAAAGTTTTAGCAAGACCAAGTAAAATTGCCGTGTGACCATCATGACCACAAGCATGCATAACTCCTTCATGTTTAGATTTATAACTAACATTCGTTAACTCATTTACCGGTAGGGCATCCATATCAGCTCGAAAAGCAACCGCTTCTTCTTTAACACCTTTTATTTTAACGACTAAACCAGTTTTAGCATAAGTAACAGGATTATACCCAAAGGATATTAATAAATCTTTAACATATTTCTTTGTTTTAAATAAATCAAATCCCAGTTCAGGGATTTGATGTAAGTCTCTTCTTACTTTAGTTAGAAAATCTAACATAATTAACCTCTTAATTCTTCTAAAATTTTAGTTTTATCAATTAATTCTTTATCTTTATATTTAATAATTCTTGCTGGAATTCCCGCAACAACTGCATTTTTAGGAACATCTTTCGTAACGACAGAACCTGCAGCTACGATGGCACCTTCAGATATTTTTACTCCTTCTAAAATAACCGCATTAGCACCTATTAAACAATTATCTTCAACAATGACAGGGCTTGCGCTTGGTGGTTCTAAAACACCAGCTAGGATTGCACCAGCACCAATATGAGTGTTTTTACCAACTCTAGCTCTAGCACCTAAAACAGCATTCATATCAATCATGGCTTTTTCTCCGACATAAGCACCAATATTAATAACCGCACCCATCATGATAACGGCGTTATCTTTAATTTCTGCTTGATCTCTAATATAGGCACCAGGTTCAATTCTTGCGTTAAATTTAGTTAGATCAGCTAACGGAATAGCTGAGTTTCTTCGGTCATTTTCTAAATAGTAATCTAAAATATTATCTTTATTTTTAGTTAAAAATAAGTTAATATTTTGATAATCACCAATTAAAGTTCCAAATGAATCATTCCCAAAATATTTTAATTCTTGAAAATCTAAATCTTTTAAATTTCCTTTAAGATAAACTTTAATTGGGGTTACTTTTTCAGCATTTTTTATATAATTAGCTAATTTGATTGCGTCTTTAAATTTTTCCATTGTTATCCTCATATAAATCTTTCATATAATATAAACCTTTTTCTTTATTATAAATAAACTTGGTTGCAAAAATTGCTCCTTTTGCAAAGATATTTTTATTGTGGGCATCGTGTTTAATTGTAATGGTTTCATCATTATTTGCGATAATAATTTCATGAATTCCAACAGTACTCCCACTTCTAATTGAATGAATATTAATACTATCTAATTGATAGTCATTAGTTTTAATGTCTCTTTTTTCAGTTAAGTTATTATTTAAATGATTTGCTAAATAAAGAGCTGTACCTGATGGACTATCAATTTTATCTTTATGGTGAATATCAATTATATTGATTTGTTCATTTTTAGTTATTGTTTTACCAAGATTAGTTAATGTATTAATTACTTGATTAATTCCAATTGAATAGTTTGCTGAATAAAAGATAGGTATCTTTTTTGAAGCGATTTTTATTTTATTAAAATCATCGCTAGTATATCCGGTAGTCGCAAGTATTAACTTAACTTTATTTAAAACGGCATAATTTAAAATATCATCTAATAAACTTGGGACAGAAAAGTCAATTAAAATATCTGTTTTAGGAAGTTTATTAAAATCATTTTTAATAAAATCATTAGCAATTTTATCATAACCACCAACTAATCTTAAATCATTATCTAAACTTATTTCATCTTTTAAGATTTGACCCATTTTACCGTTTATTCCACTTATTATTACTTTAATCATTTTTAATTAACCCGTATTCATTTAAAATATCTTTCAGTTTTAAAGCTAAATCATTAGTTGTTTTAACTAGTGGTAGTCTTGGAGATCCAACGTTAAATCCCATTAAATTTAAAGCTTGTTTGACCATTACGGGATTTGATTCTAAAAACATACTTTGATGGAGTTTTAAATAATGATTAAAATCATTAGTTATATCAATTCCTTTATTAAAATCATTAATTTGTTTGACCATAATATTAGGAATTATATTAGCCGTAACAGAAATTGTCCCAGAAGCTCCAAGTTTTAAGGCACCTGCTAAATATTCATCATTACCAGTTAAGATTATAAATTCAGGTGAAACAACATCCTTTATTTCTTTAATCTTATTTAAATCACTACTGGCTTCTTTAATCCCAATAATATTATTAATTTTAGTGAGTTTTTCAATACTTGAAACTGATAAATCAACGCCAGTTCTAGAAGGCACATTATATAATATCACTGGTAAATTAGTGTGATAAGCTACTTGAGTAAAATGCTCTATAAGGCCTCTTTGTGGGGGTCTATTATAATAGGGTGTAACAACTAATAATCCATCAGCTCCTAATCTTTGGGCTATATTAGCCATTTTAATCGTTTCTTTAGTATTATTAGAACCAACTCCAACCATAATAGGTATTATTCCTTTCATATGTTTAACGGTGAATTTAATAATTTTCTTTCTTTCTTTATAGGAAAGAGTTGGAGTTTCAGCGGTAGTTCCTAAAATAACTAAAAAGTCAGTTTTATTTTCTAAATGAAAATTTAGTAATTCTTTTAGGCTTTTATAATTAACTTTATCATTTATAAATGGCGTTATTAAAGCTACACCTAATCCTTTAAATTTTTTCATAAATACTCTCCTTTAATATATTCACCTATCTTATACGCATTAGCGGCTGCACCTTTTCTAACATTATCTGAAACATTCCAAACAAGTAATTCTTTTTTATTGTTTGGGTTTAATCTTAGTCTTCCGACTAAGACTAAATCATTTCCTACACTATCCTTAGGTGTGGGATAGTCATTTTCGTAAAACTTAATTCCGGGGAAGTTTTTATAAGCATTTGATAAAGTCTTTAAATCTATTTCTTGATTAGTTTCTACATCAATTGAAACACTATGACCATAATTAATGGGAACTCGAACACAAGTTGCCATACAGTCTATTTCTTTTCCTAAGATTTTTTGAGTTTCATTAATCATTTTATGTTCTTCTTTCGTAAAGCCATCATCAAGAAAATCATCGATTTGAGGAATTAAGTTATCATAAATAGTTTTCGGATAAAACTTTGGTTCTAATCCTTTTTTTGAATTAATTAATTCTTTAATTCCTTGATAACCTGAACCTGATACCGCTTGGTAAGTGGTATAGTTTACTCTAACTATATCATATAGTTGGTCAATTACTTTAAGAGTTAAAACACTTTGAATGGTTGAACAATTAGGATTTGAGATTAAATAATTATTTTTATTTAAAGTGTTTAAATTAACTTCAGGGATGATTAAAGGAATATTAGGTTCATTTCTAAAATAACTTGAATTATCAATTACATAGACACCCTTTGAAGCAAGTTTTAAAGCGTATCTTTTAGAAATTTCACCTCCTGCAACAAAGTAGGCAATATCGATTCTAAAATTAAAGATACCATCGGTTAACTCTAATACTTCATATTTTTTATTTAAGATTTCTATTTTAGTGCCTTTAGATCTTTTTGAAGCGAATAAATATATATTTTGATATATATCTTTTTTCTCATTAATAATTTCTATTAATTTAGATCCAACCATCCCGGTTGCCCCAATGATGGCGATATTAATATTTTCCTTCATAATTACCACTTCCTATTCTTTTAGCTGGACCTTTTAATAATATTTCATCATCCTTATTTATTTCTACTAATAAATTACCGCCTTTAACTAAAACATTAATTTTGTTAGTTTTAATTAAATTTAGTTTATAAGATAAATAAGCGGCTCCACTTAGTCCGGTTCCACAAGATAATGTAGGACCAGACCCTCTTTCAAAGGTATCAACTTTAATTGTATTTTCATTGATTATTTCAACTAAATTAACATTGGTTTGATTAATAAATAATGGGTTTTCTTGAATTGTTTTTGTATCATTATTTAAATTAAAGGATGGATTATCATTTTTAAATAATACCGCATGTAAAACACCAGTGTTAACTAAATAAAATTTAAAGTTATTTATCGTTGTTAAGTTAAGGCCATTAATATTTTTATTTAAAAATGGTTTAAAAAGATTTAATATGGGTTTTCCTAAATTAGCTTTTATTAAATCATCTTCTAAACTAACTTCGATAATCCCGGCTAAAGTTTCAATATAAAAATGGTCTTTATTAATAATCTTTTCATCAAGTAAAAACTTAGTGAAGGCTCTAATTCCATTCCCACACATAGTAGCAAGACTACCATCACTATTGTAGTAATTCATCTTAATATCAGCATCAATTGACTTTGATGGAAATAAAATACCATCAGCACCAAACCCAAATCTACGATCACAAATCTTCCTTGATAAATTTTCAGGATTTGATGGAATATCTTTAAAGATTAAAAAGTCATTTCCGGTTGCTTCATATTTATAAAATTTCATTATTTCCTCCTAAAGATTAAAATAACTAGCCAGTAATTCTATTATTTTATCTTGGTTTTTATTATCAAATGTATATGAAATTGATATTTCTGAAGTTGTAACTAATCTAAATTCAAAATTGTTTTCATCAAGAATTTTAAAGACTAAAGCGGCAACCCCACTTTCTTCACGCATTTGACTTCCAACTAGTGAAACTTTAAAGACTTCACTGTCTTTAATGATAACTGACCTTGGATACTTGTTTTTAAATTTATCTAACACTTCATCAATTAAATCAATATCAGATACATTAGCAGTAAAGGCGATATTCATAAAACCACCAGCACCAGGGTTTTGGTTAATTATATCAACATTAACTCCATTTTGGGCTAAATCATTAAATAAGGTTGTCGTAATGTGAGATTTAAAAGGAATTCTTCTAATTGATACCATAATAATATTATTTGAAACAGCAATTCCGGTTACTTTTTTACGAACATTTATTTTATCGTTACTAGTTATTAATGTTCCATCACCATTACCGTTCATTCTTTTAACGATTACATCAACTAAATTATGATGAGCAAAATCAATACTTTTATTTTCCATAACCTTAGCCCCTAAGGTGGCCATTTCTTTCATTTCTTCATAACTTATTTTATCAATTTTTTTAGCATCTTTATATATTCTAGGATCAATTCCATAGATACCATCGACATCAGTATAAATGATTGCCTCATAATTTAAGCTTGCTGCTAATTTAATCGCTGTTTGATCACTACCCCCTCTACCTAAGGTCATAAACTCACCTAAATTATTGATGCCTTGAAAGCCTGGAACAACAACTATATAACCATCTTTTAAATACTCTTTAATTAAACGGTTATCAATATGATTAATATTACTATTGTTATAATTACCATTTGAATATATTCCTGCTTGATAAGCGTTTAAAGCGATAGCTTTATATCCTAATTCATTTAAATGAATCGAAACTAATGAGGCACTTTTTAATTCGCCGACGACTAAAAGACTATCTAAATCTCTTTTATTAGGATATTTAGCTAAGGCTTTAGCATCATTAATTAAGTTATTGGTAGTATCACCCATCGCTGATACTACCACAACGATATCTTTATATTTATTTTTATCTGAAATTATTTTTTGACAAGCTTTTTTAATTAAATCATAATCTTTTAAGCTTGATCCACCAAATTTTAATAAAGCGCCCATTTATATTTCCTCATCATATCTAACTAAATCTTCTAATGTTTGTTTTCTAACCACTAATTTTAATTGATCATTATTTATAAAAATTACTGCAGGGATTAGTAATCTATTATAATTTGAAGCCATTGAATAATGATATGCTCCAGTGCTTTTTACTAATAATAAATCATCAGGTAAAGCTTCTGGTAAATAGATTTCATCTATGATAATATCACCTGACTCACAAGCTTTACCAGCAACTTTATATAAAGTATGATGAGGTTTTTCTTCTTTGTTAACAATTAATGCATCATATTTTGCTTGATATAAAGCAGTTCTTAAATTATCATTCATTGATCCATCAACGAATAAATAATTTAAATGTGGGGTCTTTTTAATTTGATTAATTGTATATAATGTATAACCGGCATTACCAATAATACTTCTTCCCGGTTCTAAAGATACTTTTGTGAGATTAATATTTAAATCTTTTGATTCTATTTCGATTGTTTTAATTAATTTATTAAGTAATTCTTTAAGATTTAACTCATTATCTAATTTTGTGTATTTAATCCCAAATCCTCCACCTAAATTAAGTTCTTTTAAAATAATATTATGATTTACTTTTAAATCATAATATAGTTTTAACATTAATTTTGCATGTTGATAAAAATAATCTTCATCTAATATTTGAGATCCGATATGAGAATGAAGTCCAACAAAGTTTAGATTTTTAGCTTCTTTTAATTTTTTAATTAAAGAAATAGTTTCACTATTTAATGGAACCCCAAATTTAGAATCTTCAATACTTGTTTTAATATATTTATGAGTGTTAACATCAAAAGCTAAGTTAATTCTTAACATAACTTTCGGTATAAAATTTTGGTTGTTTAAATTTAGTAATAAATTAGCTTCATAATAATTATCAATAATTATCATTCCTATTTTTTGGTTTATCGCTTCAGTTAATTCAAATTCGGTTTTATTATTACCATGAAGTACTATTTTATTAGGATTAAAGTTGCTCGAAAGGGCCGTAAATACTTCCCCTCTTGAAACACAGTCTAATGATAAATTATGCTCATTAATTAGTTTTGCCATATATTTTGTTAAAAAAGCTTTCCCGGCATAAATTATTTCAGTTTGAAAATGATGACTTTTAAAATTATTTTTAAAAATATTTATATTTTTTAAAATGATTGTTTCATCATATAAATATAATGGTGTTCCGTATTTTTCTTTTAATTGATTTAAATTATAACTTCCTATCTTCATCTTTATTCCTCTTTCATAAAAATAAAATCACCAGCAAAAGCTAGTGATTTATTTTTATATCTAACCTTTGCCTACCTCACTATCTGCGCGCTTTATAAACCTTTAGGCAAAAAGTTTATAAAACAGTTAGTTTCTTATTTAGAAAACTACCCAGCATGCTTATGCTTCGGCGATTAATCCCTTTCCTTATTTAGTACTCTTGATTATTCGCACCTCATTTAATGAGTTTTTTTATTAATTTATTCTATTATAACATTAATTAGTTAATTAAATAAAAAATTGTTCCTTTTTGGGAAAATAGTAGTATTTTCCGGAAAAAACTACATTATTGAAGATTATTTCTAAAGATGTATCCCAAAAATCATGTATATCTTTTTGATTTAAAATAGTTTGATGGAATAAATCAAGAACTAAAGTATTATCATCTATGTAGTTAGTTCCATTTTTTAAATCATAACTATTACCATATATATAATCATTGGTAGCTACTTTATATGTTTCGTTTGAGTTAATATTAGATGGGCTTAAATTGTCTCTAAAGTAGTAATCATTACTATTATTAGTAATTAATCTTTTTAAGACACTACCTTTAATATCAACTGAAACAACTTTATTATCAAAGGGCGAAATTTCATATAATTTAGCAAAAGTTAATGATTCACCAGCTCTTATTGGGGCTCTAGTTCCACCAAAGTTATGAATGCCAACATCAGCATTTGAGTAGATTTGCATAAGCTTGGCGATATAATTAGTTAAAGCGGTTTGGTCATATTTGTATTTTGATACCATTAATTCTTCGTATTCATCACTAACAAAACTTAAATAATGATTAACTTTCTCTTTTATTTGTTCATTTTCAACTCTTAATCTAGATTCATTGTTTTGAGTTAAGTTAATGGCTTTAGATTTTATAACACCATCTTTATAACTATATGTTAAAGTAATTCTTCCGACATTTGAACCATTTCTTCCTGATTGAATAATGTGGGCATTACTATTTTGATTGTAGTAATCTCTAATATAATATTGATGACTATGACCATTAAAGATGGCATCAATTTGTCGATCTCTAGGCAAATTTTTTAGTGCGTTATTATAGGCATCACTATCATGATGGTTAACAGCAACCACTATATCAGCACCTTCATGTTTTTTAACATACTCACTCCAATATTTAGTTTCATTAATTGGATCAATAAAATGATAATCCTTAATTCGATCATAAGCAATTGAACCCTCTAGTCTATAGCCCATCATCCCAATAATGGCGATTTTAACATTTGATTTTTCAATGATTGTATATGGTTTTAATCCCTCTAATAAATCACCGGTTGCATATTCATAAACATTTCCTCCTAAAAAAGGAAAGTTCGCTTGTAAATCATTTTCACCATTAAAGTAGGACATTACTTTATCAATTCCCCAATCAAATTCATGGTTACCAATATTATAAGCATCAAGCGATAAATCATTTAAAATATCAATCATTGTAGTACCATAATTATAATTTGAAATTAATTGGCCTTGAAGCATGTCCCCACCACTAATAAAAATAGTTGTTTCAGGATTATTAGTTTTTTCATCAATAATTAAGTTCCCGATTTTAGCCATTCCCATGTTTTCATAGCTTTCTAAAACAGCTCCATGAGTATCGTTTATATAATAAAAGTTAAGGTCAACAACCTCACTAGTCCAGTAAGCATAAAGTGTCATGTCATTTTCCACTAAATCATTATCAAAATCCCATTTAGTAATGAAGTCTGGTTCTAAATACCAACCCCATAAATACATATGATTATTAGTTAATTCATTACTTAAAACTAATAAGCTATTTTCTTTAACAATAATATCATTCATTGGTTCATCAATATTAGTAACAAAGCTAACATTATAATAAGTATGATCTGGTTTTATTACTAAAACTTTATTAGTTTTAGTATAATCATTACCTAAATAATTTACTTTATAAATTAAGTTATAAGAACCTTCATTATTATAATCAACACTTGAATCATCAATAATAACTAAATTAGTTAAATTAGTATTATCAAACGCATAAACATTTAAATCGCTATAGTAATCAGGTTGCTCATTACCAATAATATATTCGAAATCTTTTGTTTCCCAAAAGATAAGCTTTTCTTCTTTCTTGCATGAAAAAAGAAGAAAGATAAAACTTAATAAAAGTACTATTAATATTTTTTTGTTTTTCATTTTCATCCTCGCTTAAATATTATAACAAACAAAACTATTTTTAAGGATAAAAATGAAAATTATCTTTCTTTTTTTATTTGATACATATTTTTATCGGCTCTTTGCATTAAATCTTTAAATGTTGCTCCGTGATTAGGGTATAGCGAGTAGCCAATTGATGCAGTTATTTCGATATTTTTACGGTTAATTATAAAAGGTTTTTCTATTATATTAATAATTTCATTTATTTTGTTTAATAATTTATCAGTATTCTCATAAGGAGTAATTAAAACAAATTCATCGCCACCAAGTCTAGTTGCAAATTCAACTTCCGGTATATTTTTAAACCGGATAGCTAATTCTTCTAAGGTTTTATCACCGTAGTAATGACCGTGGGTATCATTTATTTTTTTAAATTTATTTAAATCAACCGCTATAAAAGCAAACTCCCTTTTTTCATTAACTAATTTTTTTAAATATTCAACTAAATATCTTCTGTTTGGTAATTTTGTTAAAAAATCATGATTAGCATAAAAGGTTAATTGTTCTTGTAGTTCAATAATTTCTGATACATTAGTAATTGATAGTAATATTTTTCTTAACGGTTGTTCTTCAATTAAGGCAGCTGATGTAATTACATCTAATTTTTTACCGGTATTATCAAAAATTATATGTTGGACATTATTAAAATTATGTAGGTCATTATTTTCAAAATATGATTTTAATCTACTTTCTTTAAAAGGAACACACTCATTTAATTCTTTATTAATTAAATCATCACGTTTAAAGCCAACTAAGTTTAAAAACTGATTATTAAAATCAATAATCCGACCACTTTTTTGATCGACAATTATATGAGAAAGTGGGGAGTGATCAAATAATTTTTTAAATTTTAATAATTGATTTGATGAATGATTTAAAGCTATTTCATAAATTAAAACATTTAAATATATTGATAAAAAGATAAAAACTCCTAAAAATAGTGATAGTGTATATATAGTTATGTTATTAACTAAAAATTTATTATAAATATTCGGGTCAGGGAAAAATGAATTTATACAAAGAATGGATGCGATTAAAAATAACGATATAAAAAATAAACTTAAAACAGTAATTGTTCTATTTTCTTTATAATAACGATGTTTTATAAGGATAAAGGCTGCTTGAAATGACATATAACTTAAAAATAATGATGGAATTAAAAAGGCAAGGTTTTCTTGTAACTCAAAATAAATAAAATAAGAGGTTAATATTATCAAAATTAGTACTATAATAGCATTAAGTTTTAATGGTGATTTTTCATTGGTAAATCCATAAATACCATCTGTAAAAAATAAAAATCCTAACATTACTGATAAAGATGCTAACGGAAATAGATATAAGTAAGTATCTTGATTTGTAAACATTAAAAAAGTAACACCGATAAGATAGAGTAAAACGCCAATAATCCAGCGTTTGACTCCTTTTATTTTAATATCTATTTTCAGATATGTATATGTTAATAATATAACTAAGGTGTTTGTAACAAAGGCGCTTGCTATGATAGCAATTATATAATCCATATAGCCCCTCCTATTTTTTTAAATTAAAACATATCACCATTATAAATTGAATTTTTTACTATAACATAGTCTACTTTGCGGATTGATTCTAAATCTTTTCCTCCGGCATATGATATAGATGATTGTAAATCTTCTTGCATTTCATTTAGGGTATCTTCGATAAGTCCTTTATAAGGTGTATGAATTTTTTTACCTTCAATATTTTTACGAACATCTTTTTGATATTCTGAGGCAGAACCGTAATATTCTTTAAATAATTTACCGTCTACTTCAACTAATGTTCCCGGTGATTCTTTATGACCAGCAAATAGATAACCAATCATTACCATGGTAGCACCAAATCTAATTGATTTGGCAATATCGCCGTGATTTCTAATTCCCCCATCAGCAATTAATGGTTTTCTTGCAACTTTAGAACAGCGATGTAGGGCAGCTAGCTGCCAACCTCCTGTTCCAAATCCTGTTTTTAATTTGGTTGTACAAACCTTCCCCGGTCCTACCCCTACTTTAGTAGCATCAGCACCGGCGTTTTCTAACTCACGGACTGCTTCAGGAGTTGCAACATTACCCGCAATAACAAATGTTTTTGGCATATATTCTTTAATATGTTTAATCATATTAATTACGCTATCGCTATGACCATGAGCAATATCAATTGTAATATAGTTAGGAATTAATTTCTTTTTGCTTAATTCTTCAATAAAACTATATTCACTTTTTTTAACGCCAACAGAAATTGAACTAAAAAGTTTCTTTTGATGCATCATTTTAATAAATTCCTCTCTAGTTTCCTCTTCAAAACGGTGCATTATATAAAAATAACCATTTTCTGCTAAATAAAGAGCTAAATTCTCATCGATAATAGTTCCCATATTAGCTGGAACAACAGGCATTTTAAAACGAATATCACCAAATAAAACTGAAGTATCACATTCTCTTCTTGAATTTACAATACATTTATTTGGTATTAGTTGTATATCTTCATAATCAAAAACTTTCATAGTCTTCCCTTCTTCTATAATTGTTATACATTAATGATATCATATTTTTACTTTTCTAATTAGGATTAATTTGAGAACGATAAATATTGGCATATACTCCATCATTTTTAATTAAATCTAAATGAGTTCCTTCTTCTACTTTAAGTCCTTTTTCTAAGACAATAATCTTATTAGCATTTTTAATAGTTGAAAGACGATGAGCGATTATTATGACAGTTCGGTTTTCTTTTACTTTATTTAATGCCTTTTGAATTATTTCTTCAGTTTCGGTATCAATATTTGAGGTTGCTTCATCCATCACTAAAATTCTAGGATCATGAGCTATCACTCTAGCAAAAGATATTATTTGACGTTCGCCAACACTTAAATTAGTTCCTTTTCGGTTAATTTCTTCATTAATGCCATTTGGAAGTTTTTTAAGTAAATTATTTCCACCAACAGATTTTAAAATGCTAATCGCCTCTGTTTCGGTAATGTTAGTCCCAAATCTGATGTTATCTAATAAAGTACCACTAAAAAGCATGGCATCTTGTAAAATTATTCCAATATGTTTTCGGTAAGTTCTTTTAGTATACTCATTAATATTAATATCATCAACTAAAATATTTCCTAAATCATTTTCATCTAAATCATTGAATCTTAATAATAGATTCATTAAAGTTGACTTACCAGAACCGGTATGACCAACAATTCCTACCATTGTGTTTTCCTTTATTTCAAAAGTGACCCCTTTTAAAACAGGGGTTCCTTTTGGATAGGAAAACCACACATTATCAAATTTAATACTTCCTTTATAAGGTTTAATTAATTCAAAATCATCATCTTCTAAATCACCATCGATTATTTTAAATAATCGGTTAGTTCTCACAATTGAATGTTCTAGGTTTCCTATTTCTCTAAATAAAACTCCAACCGGTTCAATAATTCCAGTTAAATAAGTATTATAGGCATAAATAGTTCCAGCCGTGACAGTAAAGCCAATGATATTTAAATATCCATTTCCAAAATATATAATAATTACCGCTGTAACTAATGAGCCAATTAATCTTATCATATTCCAGCCCAAACTAAGATGAAGTTTATTTTCCTTTAGTTGTTGTTTCATATAACTTCTTGATAAATCGTTAAAATCATTAATCGTCTCTTTTTCATAGTTAAATACTTGCAAAATACCTATACCATTAATTATTTCATTTAAAGATGCCGTTATTAATGATCTTTGTTCATTAACCGTGACTGCTAAATAATTTAATCTTTTAATAAATATTTTAAGCCAAACATAAACTAAAGGAAAGATAATAAAGGTAAAGATTGCTAATGTTTTATCTAAATAAAACATTCCTATATACGCAAAAACAATCGATAAGCTAGCGTTTAATAAAAGGTTCATAATAGTTTGAAATAGTCCCATTAAGCCAACAACATCATTATTAATTCGGCTCGCTATTTTACCAGCAGGCTCTTCATCAAAATAAGTTATTGGAAGTCTTTGAAGTGCACTTACAGCATCATGTCTAGCATCTCTAACTATATTAATATTAATATTAGCAGTCGTTATTCTTTGAATAAAAGTAAAAATTATTTGAAATAATAACCTTAAAGCTAATAAAATTATTAAAAAGATTAAGGGGTTAATAAATGGTTGATAAAATTCTTTAACCTCATCAGTAGTTAATAATTTAACAGACTTAGTTAAGGTGTTTCCTTCTTGGTTTTTAAATTTCATATTATAGGAATTATCTATTTTAATTAATTCTTTATTTCCCTTAATAAAGCTATTATCAATTAATTCATCCACTAAATAATACTTACCATTATGAATTATAATAACTATTCCTTCATCACCGATATTTTTTTGAGAATAATAATTATTTAAATAGTTTATTTCACTATGTTCTTTATCCATTAAATA
>JBBACV010000013.1:0-16216 GCA_041656835.1 Acholeplasmataceae bacterium
TAGAATCAATTTCCATAAAAGTATTTTTATCAAGCGTATATAATATTCTTAAATAAGCACCTATTCTAAAATGAAATCCACAATGAGGACATACATGAAAATTATTATCTAAGTCTTTTTTATAAACGGCGGAGCTACAAGAAACACATTGCATAAAAACTCCATCAGGAATATCAACAGGTTTTGTTTCAATAGGATTTTTTTTAATTAGCTCTTGAAATTTATTTATTTTATTACGACGTTCATCTAATAAGTTCTTCACGATATTCACCTTTAATTAATTTGTTAAATTTAGCGATAAAGCTAGTATCATAACTACCTTTAATAAAATCAATTGAATGCATGATAGCATATTGGTATTCAATATTAGTAGTGATACCGTCAATTAAAAGTTGTTCTAGGGCAACCCGCATTTTGCGGATTGCATCTTTTCTTGTTTTTGCAAAAACAATTAATTTTCCTAACATAGAATCATAAAATGGACTAACAACATAATCGGGGTAAATATGAGTATCAAACCTAACATTAAACCCTCCTGGAAATAATATTTTATTTATTTTACCAGGTGTTGGCATAAATTTATTTAAGGGATCCTCAGCATTAATCCTACATTCAATCGCATGCCCTAATATTTTTAAGTCTTCTTGTTTAAAAGATAGAGTTTTTTTTAAGGCAATATTAATTTGTTCTTTAATTAAATCTATTCCTGTAATCATTTCGGTAACGGGGTGTTCTACTTGAATTCTGGTGTTCATTTCAATAAAATAAAAATCTAAATTTTTATCAACCAAAAACTCAACCGTTCCGGCTCCCTCATAATTAACACTTTTTGCCAAGTCAACTGCTGCCTTCCCCATTTTATTTCTAACGCTTTCTGAAAGAATCGCCGATGGAGCTTCTTCAATTAACTTTTGATTTCTTCGTTGGAGTGAGCAATCTCTTTCAAATAAATGAACCGTATTACCAAAACTATCAGCCATAATTTGAATTTCAATATGACGAGGAGATTCAATAAATTTTTCTACATATAATGATTTATCTCCAAAGGAAGCTTCCGCTTCCATGGAAGTTAATTCAAAAGATTTAATAAATTCATTTTCATTATGAGCAATCGATATTCCCCGACCGCCCCCACCTGAAGTGGCTTTAATCATAACTGGAAATCCTATCTCTTTAGCAATCTTTAAACCTTCATCAACATCTTTAACAACACCATTTGACCCCATTACGACAGGGACACCGCTGCTTTTAGCTATTTTTTTAGCAGTCGCTTTATCGCCTAGTTTGCTAACAACGTTAGCGGATGGACCGATAAATTTTATTCCGGTTGCTGTAACCATTTCAATGAACTTATCATTTTCTGCTAAAAAACCATATCCGGGATGGATATGGGTTGCACCACAAGCAACAGCGGCTGATAAAACATTGTTCATGTTTAAATAACTATCTGAAGATTTTGCTGTTCCAATTCTGATTGCTTCATCGGCTAGTTTTACATGAAGGCTTTCTTCATCAGCAGTCGAGTAAACAGCAACCGAAGAAATTCCCATTTCTTTTAAGGCTCTTATTATTCGAACTGCAATCTCGCCACGATTGGCAACTAATACTTTGTTTTTTGCCATTTTATTTTACCACTTCAAATAAAACATCTTCAAAACCAACAACATCACCATTTTTAAAAGTGATTTTTGAGATAGTACCATCATATGATGAAGTAATTTCATTCATTATTTTCATTGCTTCTACAATACAAACAACATCGCCTTTTTTAACTTTATCCCCTACTTTTACAAAGGGTTTAGCTCCAGGTTTTAGACTTTCATAAAAAGTACCAACTAGCGGACTTTTTATGTAAGAAAGATCTTCATTTATTTCTAAAGTTTTATTAGTATCTTTAGGATTAGTAGTTTTATTTAATTCTTCATAATTAATATCTTTATTAGTTTTTATAATTGGATTTTTATTTTTAGATAATTTTAATTTAACATTGTTTGTTTCTAATTCTAATTCAGTTAATTTAGATGATTCAAAATCTTTGATTATACTTTTTATTTCTGAAAGTTTCATATTTTTATACGCCTATCTTTTTTTATTTCAAACTTTTTTATTTATGCAATTTAATCTATTATATCAAAATACTTTGATATTCAAAGATATTTACATTTTACCATTTTAAGCATTTTTGTCAAACAATTTTGCAAGAAAAAAGCCCAATTAAGGACTTTAGTAATTTATATTAAATTTAATTAACATATGGTCTATCGTCATCATCTTTTTCAATGATAACTGAGTCATTTATTTCAGGTTTTTTTGTTTTATCTTTCGTTTTGGTTTTATTCATTTCAAGTTGATATTTACGATATCCACCATAACCTTTTGAGCCATCATAAATTAAATAAGCGCCACCAATTAATGATATTATTAAAAGAAGCCAACCGATTAAACTGGCATCAAACTTTTCGCTAACCGCGATAACTGTTCCTACCGGTAATAATAAAAGGTGAGTCCAAAATTTAACTTGTTCAGTTTTTTCACCTAAGAATACTACTGAATATAAAAATACTACTGCTCTAGCAGCTAATACATAAACTAAACTATAACGATAAACTAACCCCCAAGGGCCATTAGGATCTAAATCATTATTAATAGCTTTAACGCCAATGATAATTAAGGCAACCCCAACTAAGGTACTTAAAACTATTTCAACTAAATTTATCGTTCTTAAAATCTCTTTATCAAGTGATTTTAATAATGGCCAAACTCTAAAGATTGAAAATATAACAATTACACTTCCAGTGATTAAATAAACTAAACTTTCTTCAAAAAAGAAAACTAAGCCCACTCCAATTAAAATTGCTGCTAATATCCATTTTAATAGCCAACTATACGATGGTCTTTTCATTTAAATCCTCCATTTAAACTTTTATTTATTATGGTCGGAATGACAGGATTTGAACCTGCGACCCCTTGCACCCCATGCAAGTGCGCTACCAAGCTACGCCACATTCCGCCCGTATAATAAATAATTATACCACGATTTATTGATTTATTTTTATAAATCAATCAATATCTATTCTATTATTTCATTAATTTCATCTTCTTCATTTTTCTTAACTTCAATAAATTTATGGTTACCAATAATCCCAAAGATAGGAATAGATAAGAAAAATAGCCAGCTCCACATAAACCCGTCCTGAAATATAATCCCAAAGATATAATATAAAATTAATGAAACAAATGGCATATAGGCAACCAAATAATTAAATTTATAAACGTGATAAATACCAATCATGGGGATAAAGAGTAGAATTAGCCAAGTTATATCCCATCTTCCAAATGAAAAACTTGCAATCAAATATATTAATACCGTTATAATCATCATCCCGATGATCTTTTTATTTTTAAGAATCTTATATTCATCAAAAACAAATGTTACATGTCCTGTAAAGATACTTAAAATAATTGGAATGATAAATATCCATAAGCTATAACGCCATTCATTTAAGTTAAAACCAATGATTAAATAAATAATTCCACTTAAAGTTATTACTAGCGATAAAAGAATATCATACCTTTTAAATGGCGGTAATAATAAACTAATAATTGGAATAAGTAAAAAGATAGGCCATCCATAAAGATAAAACGATTGATTATAATAAGCAATTAAAAAATAAATAATTAAAAGACCAAAAGGAAGGATTCCTATAATAGTCTGGTAAGATATTTTTCCTGATAAAACACCGGCAATAGGAATGCTTAAAAAGATTAACCATGTTGGATGCCATATATCAAATCTAATCCCGATTACATAATAAATAATCACTGAAACAAATACCATTAAACCAGGAAGCATTTGACGTCCTTTTGTATTTAAAACAATCGCACTAATCGGAATTATCAACATCGCTATCCATGAATACTCCCAAGCATTTCCTAAATAACCAATTAAAAAGAAAATAATAATACTAACAAACACCATTACGCCAACGATTTTATCCTTGGCGATAAAGTGGTGGGTTAAATCTCTTTTTAAAGACTGATAAACATTTTTAGGACTTCCTAGTTTTGAAATAATTTCTGATTCATTATAACCATTATCTAATAAATCTTGATATAGTTCATTATAATCACCAATGACAGACTTGATTTCTAATTTATCAACTCTAGCTTCATTTAATGTTTCTTCTAATTTTTTTAAATATTCATTTTTCTTCATTTTTCATCTCCTAAAATTTTGTTAACATTTTTAATAAATAAATTCCATTCATCTAAATATAAATTTAACTGATTTAATCCTTTTTTAGTTATTTGATAATACTTACGGTTAGCCCCTTTATCACTTTCTTTTTCATAAGTAACAAAAATCCCTTGATTAGTTAATCGCCTTAAAATAGGATAAATTGTATTTTCATTGATATCTAAAACATTTGATAAAGTCTTAATTACTTCAAATCCATACATATCTTCTTTTGAAATTACTTTCATAATACATATCTCGATAACTCCTTTTTTAAACTGAGTATTCAAGAAATCACTTCCTTCCTTGTGTATTACACACTACTATAATAACATAGTTGTGTGTGAAACACAATACTAATGATTAAAAATATGTTTACTAATAAAAAGAACCGCTTTCGCGGCTCTTATTATTAGTAATTATGGATAGATTAAATCAAGTAACTCTTGTCGGGTTTCCACTTGGGTAAGTGGTGGGTTATGAAGTTTATCTATCATAAAGTCCTTAACAATCGTCATTCCTTCATCTTCATTTGGAAGTGGCGTTTCATATCCAATATATTCTTTAAACTCTTCTTGATTAATACTTTGAGCGTTTGTAAATAATTCAGCTTCATTAATGTTTTGGGCGTCGTTTATATCTTCAATTCCTAGGGCGATAAAGGCGTTAACTAAGTTAATCATTTCCTCTACTTGAATATCAATTGTTTCATCTTCTGTACCTAAATGTGATTCTAATGTGTCTAAGTTAACATTATTAATAGAATCTGATATTAAACGGTTAGTAATTGCGGATTCTTCTTCTAAGGCACTTCCTACATATTCTAGTTCAATGTCTCCTGGATTTAAATTATCTAATTCTAAAGTGCTAAACCCTAAGGCAATTAATGCATCAGATAGATTTATTAATTCTACTTTAGTAATATCATGGCCAGGATAACTATGAGTTTCTAAAGCACTATCTGGAACTAAAATATTAGTTCCTAGTATTTCTTTACTAGACTCATTAGTAATTGTATAAGTAATTTTACGATTCATAATAACTGATTCTTGATTAACAATTTCTTTTAATAATTCGGGCGTTAATGAAGTGCTATCTATATTATTAGTTAAAGTAATTAGCGACATTTCATTTGGATCATCTGGTGGAGTTGTTTCTTTATCAGCTACTTTATTTAAAGCATTAAGTAAGTTATTAATTTCATCTTTTAAAATTAACTCTAAAGATACTTCACTAAAGGCATCTTCCCTAATAGTACTTAAACCGAGGGAGTTAACGATTCCTTCTGACATATACTTTCTAATAATATATGAGTTTTTATCATTCATTTGATACATTTTATTTAAAGTTAAACTATCTGAATTATTACCTAAATCACTTAAGATATTATCTAAACTATCTCCAGCATTAGGGTCAGATGGATTATATGAATCATCTAAAACACTAATTGCATTAAAGAGGTTAGTTAATTCTTGATGACTTAAATCTTCTGTATTTATACTATCATATGCATTAACTGATATTCTATTATGATCAACAGTTGGGATAATTATGTTACTTAAGATTGTTTGAATTAAAATTGATTCTTCTTCATTTACTTTAATTAATTTATAAGTAGTTATTTGGTTTGCATCCATGTTATCAATTAAAGTATTAAGTGGACTTCCTTGATGGTTATCTAAGGCATCTAAACTATTTAAGAAGTTAGTTATTTCATCTTTATCTAATAAGCCAAACTCAGCTTTCCCTAAGACGGGGTCATTAGCATCAAAATATGCATTATCACGAACTGGGTAATTTTCTTCGATTGTCGATCTTATTACATCAGATATTTGTCCTTCAAAGATTAACGAATTTACCGCTCTCATATCATTAATTGTATTAATTGTTAAATCACTTTGAACATCATCAGCGATTTGGTCTAGTTTTTTACTTTCACCAAATCCAGCAATTAAACTATTAATAAATAGTTCTAATTGATCTTGATAGATTTCATCAGCTAATTCAAGTGCTTCAGGATGGATCTTAAAGTCTTCAAAATCAATAATTGATTTTGAGATAACAGTTTTAATAATTGATGATTCTTTATCAATAACATTACTTGTATCTAATAAAGTTAATTTATCAGGGGCAAGATTATCGGTTACATCTAAAATTAAATCATCCGGGGAATCACTTAAAGAAATAAACGCATCAATTAATTTTAGAAGTTCATCATAACTAATTAAATCATCATATTTAATTGAGTTTTCATGATGGAAAGCATTATCTTTTAAGTTTTGGTCTTTTATTTCGTTATTTTCAAGTAATTCCTTTGAAATTTCTCCTCTTAAAACAATCGAATCTCCACTAGTAATCGCTAAATTAGTTTTAGAGACTGTTAATTCATTTGGGTTTAAATCATCCATTAACTCAGTTAATGACATAGATGGATCACTATCTAAGGCATCTAAAACTTTAAATAATTCATCTAATTCATGAATACTTAATAAACTAGGTTCATCTATATCATATGCAAGTTCATGAATATCATTAAAGCCATCGGTGATTCCATAGGAAATAAATCCTCTAATTACTAATGATTCCTCATATTTAAGTTCTAATAAGTCTTCAACTAAGATATCATCTAAAAATTCATTATTATTTGAGTCAGATAAAACACCTAAATCTAAATCTAAGGTAACTAACATATCTCCGATTGCACTTAGTTCATTTTGTTTTAAATCAAGTTTTTCCGGTGACGTATACGCACCTTCAGGAATATCAAATAGATTTGCGTTATTAAGTTGGGTAGTAATTAATCTAGTTATTATTTTAGATTCTAAATTAATTACTTCATTTAACTCAACTCCAGTTATATTTGATAAATCAAAATCATTACCTGAATCAGGTAAATTTAAATCTAAAATAACAATTGAACTTAATAATTTATCAATCTCATCTCTAATAATCCATTCATTATACGGAGAATTAGAATCATTAACTAACGCAGTTTCAGGTATTTCGATTGCTTCTAAACCTTTTAATTGAGTTGATAATAAACTATAAATTATTTCTGAACTTAATAATTTATCTTTATTATCTTCATCACCGATATATGATTTAATGGCCGGAAATACTTCGTTAAAAGCATTCGGATTATTCATTAAGTCATTTATTTCAATACCGGCATTATCCATTTCTTCTAAAACATCAACTGCAATATCAAATAAAGTACTTAATTCACTTTTTTTAATCCAGCCTTCATATTTACCACTATCATTAATTGCCGTAGGTGGAATATCTATTTGTTCTAAGGTCGTTAAATTATAATCAATTAACGAATAAAAGATATTGGAATTAAGAAGGGCATCTTTATTGTCTTCATCTTTAATAAAATCAAGTAAGATTGGCGTTAATTCTTTAACTAAATCAGCATTTTCACGCATGATATCTTGAAGAAGAAGACCGGTATCATATAAATTAAATAAAATTGATAAAGCTTCATTAATTTCATCTTTAAAATTAAAGCCATCTAATAATAGTGCTCTTTCTAAAGGTATTTTTAAATTAGCTGGCTCGGTTAAATATTTATTGACTAAAACATAACTCATTTGGTTAGTTAATGCGGAAATTGTTTGACCGTCTAATATAACACCAATAAAATCAAAAAATTTATCTTGACCTTCATGAGTTGTTAATAATTCATCTAATATAATAGCGGGATGAGTGTTTGTTTGTAGGTTAGTTGCAATATGTAAACCAGCAATCCCTTCATAGACATCACTTATCCATAAAATTTCTCTAGTTAAATCTTCTTGCGAACTAAAGTTATTTGAAACTATTTCTAAAAAGTCTGTTTTCTCTTGAGAATCCCAACCAACTTCGGTGTTCATCGCAAAATAAGTACCATAATCAATTAATGGCTCTAAAGCAAAATCAAAGATATTTAAAGAGGTTAAATCAGATAACGTTTCTTTAACAAATAAATGATAATTAGGATCATCATTTAAAACAATTGTTAAAGTCGTTAAATTATTAATAAACTCAGTTAAAGTTACATCAGCTTCACCATCTCCATCTAAGTCTATTCCCGGGAAATCATTATATACACCTTTTAGTAATGCCGTAATATCTCCTAAGGCGTCAATAACAAACTTATCATTATATGTTTTTAATTTAGTTTGAAGATTAGTTATATATGCTAACTTATCATTTTCATCATCAATCCATTTAAAATTAGATTTAACTAAATCATGTTTTAAAGCTAAAGTTAATACAGTATCGCTTAACTTTAAAATATCTAAATTAAAAACACTTGATAAAGAATCAAGTAAAACATTAATTTCATCTTCAGATAAATTTGCGATATCACCTGGTTTATTAACTAACTCCATCCATTCATCAAAAGTTTTAACTTCTAATAAATCAAGAGCGGTATTAAAGATTGTTTTTAAGTCTTTCGTCAGACTAATTGGCATACTATCGACTTTATCGATAAAATAATTTAAATCATCCTCGGATAAAAAGTTTAATTGATCAGTAAAGTTATCACTAAGTGATAACCCAACTTTTAATCCTACTTTAAATCCTTCATCTAAAAGATTAGAATTAGTCATTTTATCAATCAAAGATTCAAATTTTAATAATTCATCATATGTAATAACAACTTCATGATCATCACCCATTAAATAAGGTAAAGCTTGTTGAGCTAACTTACTACTCCACGATAATTCATCTCGCCAAATTATTAAATCTCCACCTTTAACTTGACTTCTAAAAGCTAAATCAAAAATAAAGTCAGCACTTCCTCTATTTCTAACTTTAATTTCATTCATATATTTAACGACATTATATTCATTAGCTTGATTAACACCTAAAGCTAATTCATTATATTCAGGGATATCAATTAAAAGACCATCATCAACAATTGTATTAATTAAGATTAACATCGGAAATATCATAATAAATCCTGTAAAGGCTCCTCTAAATATTCCAATTAAACCACCAACAATCCGATTTTTCTTCTGGTCCTTAACTAATCTTTTAATAAATATCCAAGGAATTCTTAAAAAGATTAAATGAAAGATAAATTTAAAAACAAATAAAAATAACGTGAAAAATAATATTTTAATAACTAAATCTAAAATTGCAAGTAATAATGGTAATCCACCACTATCAATAACTTTATCTAAGTACTCATTAATCTCACTTTGATTAAAGGGAATTAATGAGACCACTCTTCTTAAGGTTTCTTCATTTAAAAATTCACTTAATTGAATTCTACCTACCAAATAAAAAACGCCTAAGATTAAAATAACATTCCCAACAAAAAACCATAAAGTTTTAGTAACTCCTCTTTTAATTCCCATTAAAAAATGCCATATTACAAAAATCCCAATGGTACCTACTTGGAATATTAAAAATAAATTAGGTATTAACGATGGATCAATTGAATCAAATTGAAACATAATATCCCCCCTTAAGGAAAGTATCTATAATAATTATACACTATTTAAACTTAGTTTCACTATATAAAAGCTCAATTTTTATTATTCTAATAAATATATTAATAATCTAAGAAAATAAGCTGTTTTTTTATTATTTAAATAAAAAGCCTACCATAAAGTAGACTTTTATCTATTTTTATCCTAAATAATGGTGCTCAGTATAGGGATTGAACCTATGACCCCCTGCACGTCAAGCAGGTGCTCTCCCGCTGAGCTAACTGAGCACTTATTATAAAACTAAAATTATTCTAACATATTTATTGATTTTTTACAATCAAAAATCAATTTTTAACGATGGTTTTTTCTTTAAATGTTATAAACAATGTTATTAATTTAAATTAAACTTCATAACTTGTTATTTTAATTAAAAAATGATACATTTATATATATAATTTAGGAGACAATCTTATGCATGAAAAACCAAAAAAACATTTAATTATTGAAACTATTTCTGTTATTATCGCGATCGTTATTATGGTGGTTGCTTTTATTTTAACAAGAAATGGATATTTAGAGTCCGACCCTTTAATTATCACTTTATATGCCACTGCCTTTATAATTGGCGGATATAGTAAAGCGATTGAAGGTGTTTTAGAAACAATTGAACATAAAGCTTTAAATGTAGAAATATTAATGATAATAGCTGCTATATCAGCATTTATTGTTGGAAATCCGAGTGAGGGCTCTTTATTAATAATGATATTTGCGATATCAGGTATCTTAGAAGGATATACTGGTTCTAAATCTAAAAAAGAATTAACTGACCTTCTAAATTTAACTCCTGATACCGCGACATTACTAAAAGATGGTAAAGAAGAAATTGTTTCTATTGATTCTTTAAAATTAAATGATGTTGTTTTTGTTAAAGTTGGAGAATTAATTCCTGTTGATGGAATTATTGTTGAAGGTATCTCAACTATTGATGAAGCAACGATTACTGGTGAATCAATGCCTGTAACAAAAGGAGTTAAAGCTAATGTATTTGCGGGAACAATTAATTTATCTTCGCCTTTATTAGTTAAAACTACTTTAGATCCGAGTGAGTTTGTTGTTAATAAAATTATTACTTTAGTTAATGAAGCGCAACAAAATAAAGGTAGAAGACAAACAAAAGTTGAAAAGTTTGAAAAATGGTATGTATATTTTGTTATTTTACTAGCCGCTTTATTTATGCTTATTCCTCCACTATTTAATTTATTAACTTGGGAAGATGCTTTTTACCGAGGGACTGTTGTTTTAGTGGTTGGTTCTCCTTGTGCCTTAATGGCATCTATTGCTCCAGCATTATTATCAAGTTTATCTAATGCCTCAAGAAAAAGAATTTTAGTTAAAGGAGCCTATCTTTTTGAGGATTTAACAAGTATTAAAAGTGTTATCTTTGATAAGACGGGAACGATTACTAAAGGGACCCCTGAAGTGACTAAAATAACCATTGATAAAGGTTTTAATAAAGAAGAAATTTTAAACGTTATTTATTCAATGGAAAAACAATCAACTCACCCTCTTGCCTATGCAATTACGAAACATTTAAATGAAAAAGCCAAAGATGTTAAAATTGAAGTTGAAGAAGTTCATGGTCAAGGAATGGTTTGTAAGTGTGAAGGCGACAACTATAAATTAGGTAAATTTGCATATAAAGAAAATAAACCAATTGAAAAACTTTTAAATATTGAATTAGAAAATGGTAGTTCAATTGTTAATATTATTAAAAACGATCAACTAATTGGATTTATTAGTTTAAAAGACGAAGTTAGAGAAGGGGTTAAAGAAACCATAAAGAGCCTTAATCAAATGAAGATAAAAACCATCATGTTAACCGGTGATAATGATCATAATGCTAGCTTAATCGCCAAAGAGATTGGTATTAAAGAATTTAAAGCTAATCTTTTACCTCATGAGAAAAAAGAATATGTTTTAAAATTAAAAGAAGAGTTAGGCAAGGTCTTAATGGTTGGTGATGGAATTAATGATGCCCTAGCCATTAGTAGTGCTGATATTGGTGTTAGTATGGGTAGCGGAACTGATCTTTCAATCGAAACTTCTGATATTATCTTTATGAATAACAAACTAGAAAACCTAGCAACCTTATTTAATTTAGCGAAAGAAAACAATAAGATTATTCTTCAAAACATTATCTTCTCTATTTCAGTTATATCATTACTATTATTAATCAATGTCTTTGGGATAATCAAACTTCCTGTTGGAGTTTTATTCCATGAAGGTTCAACAATTTTAGTTATTCTAAATAGTTTAAGAATGTTAACTAAAAAATAAACTTAAAAAAATGAGCCCAATCATATAACTGATTAGCTCATTTTTTTAATCAAATATTTCTTCTTGGTTTCCAACTCCACCGCCATTATTATCATCCCCACCATTTCCACCACCTGGATTTGGATCTTTAACACATGAGGCTAAAAGGATGATAAAAACAAAAATTAAAACAAAAGCTCTTATAATTTTTCTCATTTAAATTCTCCTATTTTTTTAATATAACAACTTCTCATCCGGTGATAAGAAGGGTTAAAATCTTTCCACTGATTTAATATTTTATAATTATCGATAAGTTCTGGACCAGTTTCGGCATATAAAACATTATGCTTTATCCCTTCCTTTATACCATCTTCTAAGATTAAAGTAAAGACCCCTCGGCCTTGATCTTTAGGATCTACCGCGATAAAGTATAAATCAATAACATTAAATTTACGTAAGGATTTTAAAATTCTAAGAAAACCAAATGGAAATAATTTTCCATTATTTTTTTTATTAGCAAGCCCTAAACTTGGCATCATTAACCCAAATGCTATCACTTTATCATCTTTATCTAAGACAAACCACACAAAATTTAATCTCGCAATTGATTTAACTTGTTTAATATAATAATCCATTACTTTTTTAGTAACCGGGGAAAAACCATATAATTCATTAAAAGCCCTGTTATAAACATCAAAGGCATCATAAATGTATTTATCTAATTCTTTCATTTTGTTTATTTTAACTAATTTATATCCAAAACGATTTCTAATTTTTTGTGATCCTTTTATAATTCGATCAGGAACTTTACTGGGCCAAGGAATTCTTGATTCAACCCAAGTAGCATCTTTAATAAACCCTAGTTTTTCTAAATGTTTATAATAATAAGGTGGATTCCAAATTGTAATAAACGTACTTAAATATTCAAACCCCTTAATTAGCATTCCCATTCGGTCCATATCGGTAAAACCAATCGGACCGATAATTGTATCCATGCCTTGACTTATTCCCCACTTTTCAACTTCTTTAATTAAAGCCTTAGTTAAACTTAGATCATCAATCATATCAATTCTCGTAAATCTAACTTGGTTAATCTTAAAATGCTTATTATGTTTTTGGTTAATAATTCCCGCTATTCTACCAACTACTTTATTAGCTTTATCATATGCTAAAAATCTAATACTTAAAGCATATTCATGAACAGGGTTTTTAATCTTATCAAAAACATTTAATTCATCAACTGTTAAAGCCGGAATAAACGGCTTTTCATGTTTAAAAAGTTTATTTGGAAAGTTAGTAAAAAGTTTAGCTTCTTTTTTAGTTTTTACTTCAACAATTTTATAATTCATTTTATCCCCTTAAGATAATTTAGGTCATTAATTAATTATACCGTAAATTGTTTTAAAATAATAGGTAAGAAGGTGGATAAACTAATTAAATAAAGAACCATTAAAATTGCTGCTCCTCCAACGGTTAAAGCTAAATAAAAAGAATAAAGAATCGGAAGAATTAAAAATAACATTAAGGAATATGAAAGTATATAAGTAACATGTTTTAAATATTTATAATTAAACTTAGATACAAATAAGCTTAAAGATCCTAATAAAGCTGTTATAAAGAATAAAAATGAGGCACCTGTAAGGGTAAAACTTGTTAGGAGTGCTAATAATAAATTAATAGAAATCCCAATGATTAATACTTGATCAAAATTAGATTTAATTATTTTTTTAGCAGCAAAATAAGTAATTATTCCAAACAAAATAATCGTCGGTAATTCCATTTCTAAAACTCTAACATAAGTAATTTTAAAATCAACTTTTCCTAAAAATGCGACTAAATAACTATAGACTAAACTTATAACTACCATCCCACCTGCAAATAACAACATCTTAGGTAAAAGTTTTTTAAATAAATTTTTATTTAAATTATCTTTATAATAAAAGAATAATAAAGCTCCAAATAAAACTAATAATAAGATACTAAATACCTTAGCTAAAGTATCACTATATTTAATTAAAACATTTGGTAAAATAGTGAAAAAGACATGATCTTCATTTGATTTGAAATAATGATCTTCAATATATTTAGAGTTACTAACAAATTCATTTAAAATTGGTTCAATTTGACTACCGAAATGTTGAATAGTACTAAAATCAATAAATTCATATCTATCAAATGGTGTATGATAACTTTTAATTCCTTCTAAATTGGCAAAGTTTAATCCGATATATCCGTTATCAACAAATGGAGTAAAATCAGTAAAATTAGGCATTACACTATATACAGCAGTCGCCATCGAATAAGTAACCGGATATGAAGCATGTTGATATAAATCAATTAATCTTTTATTATTTTTAGAAGTTTCAAACATATAAGCCGGTCCACTGCTGCCACGGGATTCAACATTAATAATCATTTTAATTTTATCTTTAAAATAATTATCATTAGCAGCCATATAAGCGCCATATAAACCTACTTCTTCAGCATCAGTGAATAGAAAATAAATACTGTTTTTAATATCTTTATCTTTAAATAAATAAGCTAATTCTAATAAAGTTCCAACCCCATACCCATCATCCATTGCCCCATATGAACCACCTAATTCATTAGCTCGCCCGATGTGCCCTCTAGAATCAAAGTGAGCAATCAATAAGATTCCTTCACTATTTTCACCAGGAAGAACTCCCAAGATATTTTCTAAAGGATAAATATCTTCATCTCTTAGTTTATCTCCTAAAACATTTTCCATTTCATTTAAAGAATAACCCATTCTAGATACATTACTAGCATCTAAATAATTAGATAATGTATCTTCAATATAAACTCTAACTTCTTCTAATTCATCTTGATCATAATATGAATGAGGTTTTTTAGAGATTTCTTTAATGTGTTCTGAAACTCTTACTGCACTAAAACCTGATACATCACGGTCTTTTGGTTTAGGTGTATCTAAAACAAATAATGAAACTAATAATACTAATAATAAAATAACGATTGATATATTTTTATTTTGAATAAACGTACATATTTTATTTTTCATAACGTTCTCTTTTCTCTTTAATTAAATGATAAATTAATTTACTTTGAATGTCAAATCATTTACTACTCATTAAAAAAGAACCTCTTTAGAGGCTCTAATTTAAGTTACGACTACTTGAACAAGTAAAGTAAATGATTTGATATTTGGTTGATAATTTTTCTAAAAGTGGTTTAACCATTTTAATCTTTTCATCATCAAAATTCGCAAATGAATCATCAAAGATAATAAATGGATTTAAATCTTTATAAATTAAATCAATTAAAGAAAGTCTTACTAAAACAGACATTAATTCTTGGCTTCCCGTACTATAATAACCTAAATCATAAAGGCTTGCGTTATCATTAGTTTTAACTAATATATTTGAATTACCATCAAAAGAAACAATTAAATCATCTAAATTAAAAAACTTAATTAGTTCGTTAACTTTGTCTTCTAAAGGTTCTAAATATTTAATTGCGAGATTTTGATTAGCCTTTAGAAGAAGATCTTTAGTTTCTTCTAGTAATTTTCTTTTTTTATCTAAATTTAGTCGGTATTCTAGTAATATATCTAATTCACCCTTATAAAAATCTAATTGACTAGCTGTTTCTTCATTAATTAAAATACTTTTTTCAAGCGAATTAATTTTTCTAATTAACTCTTCGTTATTTAGATTTAAACTTTTTTCTTCACTGTTTAATGAATCAAAGTTTAAAGCTTTATCTAACTTTAAATTTTTAAATTCATCGGGATTATACTTAGATAATTCTAAGTTTATATTTTCTAAATCTTTAACTAATTTAAAATACTCATAATATTTATTTTCTATTTTAAAGTAAGCAACATTTAAATCATTTAAATCAATTTTAAAGTCATTATATATTTTTCTAACCTCATTTAAAATTTTATGATAGTTTTCATTCCTTAAATTAATTTCTTTTTGAATTTCATTAATTAAGAAATCATAATCTTCTCCATTTTCTTTTTTAAGTTCATTTAATTTTAAAGTCATTCTAAAAATTTCATTTTCTAAATATTCAATCCTCTTTAAATTCGATGAAATTTCTTGGTTAGTTTTATTGTTTTTTAGGAGAATGATTATTAAATAAATTCCTAAAGTTATAATTGATAAAATAATATTTAATGGATTAAGTTTAATTAATTGATCGTTTAAGGTTTTTACTTCGGATGTTTTAACTAATTTTTCTCTTTCTTTCG
>JBBACV010000014.1:0-16038 GCA_041656835.1 Acholeplasmataceae bacterium
CTTCTTGTCTTCTAATACCGTGTGGTCCATCAGCTAAAAACATGCTAGGAATATTAAATTTTTCAATATCTTTTGTTTGCCAAAAATCTTTGCCAGACATTAAAGAAGCTTTTTCTTCTAAAGTCATTTGATCAATAATATTTTTATGTTTCATAAAATTAGTCCTTCCTATTGTTATAATAACATTTTTATAAATAAATAGGCTTGAATTGTAAAGTACAATCAAGCCACTTTTTAATATCTTAAAATTTTAATTTTCTAATTCTTCTTCGCGTTTAAAGATAACCTTAAAGATAGGGAAGAATACCCAAAATGAGATTGCAGCATTTATAATCATTGTGGTAAAGTCGGCGATTAATTCACCAGTATTGCCCCAACCCCATGTATTAATTAAAAGATTATATATTGGGGCTTTATAGAAACCTTGTAAAACAGCAGCAACTATTGTTATGACTATATATGCTATTAAGTACCACATTGCAGCAATCCAAGGATTTGTATTTGACTTAAATGTAATATTTCTTTGAGCAAAAAAGTTTATTACTTGAGCGATTGCTAGTGTTATTTGAACAGCTAGGAAATAAGCTAACCCACCGCCACCGCCGCCACTTATGGCGCCTTTGGCGTAATCAAATACATAATATAAAGATCCATCAAAGTTTTTTCCAATTTGCATAATTTGAAAGTTTACATCAGTTAAATTTGTAAATGTAAACCAATATCTAATTAATGGCATTAACAATAGTTGTAAAACTGTTACACCATTACTTAAAATGAAAAAAACAATAAATTGAGTTATATTAGGGTGTTTTTCTTTGAAATTATTCCATTTTGTTACTAAAACATTTTCTTTATTAATGTTTTCTTTTGTCTCTTCTGGCATTTTTTAGTATCCCCTTTTAGTGTTTTTTTAAAAAAATATTTTGAATTATTTCGAGATTAATATAAATATATAATAGCATAAAAAAACCGTCAAAATAGATGACGGCATGGATTGTTTTTTTTACATCATAAATTGAATTAATTTATTGAATGATTTAAAGTCTCATTTATGGGGATAGTTATTAAAAGAGTAAACCAATTATCGGATGTATCAATGGTTACTGTGCCATTATGCTTTTCAACAGTTGATCTAATGCTTTTTATCCCAAAACCATGAAATAGGCTGTCGCCTTTAGAACTAATTAAAGAACCATTTTCAAAAAATAATTCATTTTGATAATAGTTTTCTAATTTAATAATAATCCAATTTATTTTTTTGAAAATGGTAAGCTTTAATAATCTTTTTTCAAAGTCTTTGATTTGAGTTAAATTTTCAATGGCATTATCAAATGAATTACCAAATATAGAAACTAAATCAATTGTCGGGATTTGATTTAAAATTGAACCATCGGCAACACAAGTGAAATTTATTTTATTTTGAATAATAAGATCTCTTTTAGTATTTAAGATAATATCTAATATTTTATTTCCTGTATTATAAGTGGCTCCGTAAAGATTAATAGATTCTTCTAATTTATCTAGATGTTTCATTTTTTGCTCATAATTTGTTTCGTGTTTAATAACATTAATATGATGTTTAAGGTCATGATATTTTTGATTGACGACATCCATTGCTTCTTTAGAGACCATAAATTGTTCATATTGTTTATCGATTAATCCTCTCATCGTGTGAACTTCAAGGCCCTTTTGAGTTGAATAGCAATGTTCTCTTTGAGAATATAAGATAATTATTCCGACAAAATTTACTAAGGTTCTTATATAGAAAATTTCAGAAGGACGATCACTTGTAATAGGAGATCTTATATCTAAGAAACTCATATTTGAGATTGCGAAAACGACTATTACAATTGATAAAATAGAAAGAAAATCGTTTAAAGAGATTTCTTGTGATTTGCGGTTTCTTTGATATCTTAATTCAATCGTAAACATTCCATAAAAAATAATTAAAAATGTTAAAATAAAAAATAAAGTGATTCTAAAATGATAGATAGGAATAGGAGTAAAAAGAAAAACCCTAATAACAATATTATCAAAAGAACTTAATAAAAAGTATTCTAATTGCCATTCTAAGGAGGCGGCAAATTCTGAAATAACAAAAGAGATTGCAGCTATATATCCCGCCTTTAGATAATCAAGTTTAGCTAAAGTAATGGTATAAAGATACATTAAAACTACCGATAAAATCATTCCTAAAACCCAAAAATTAATATTCCATGAATCAACCCAATAATGAAAAGATATAAAAATAATCAAAAACAGAACAGAAAGAAATATTGATTTCCTTTGTTCGAATCTTTTCCGATTGAAAAAGATATAAATAGAAACAGAAAGCCACTGAGCAAGGGCTGTATAAAGTCTTGGGATATTAATAAATTGTTCCGGTAGGGTTCCGCCAAAAAAATTCATTTTTAATTACCTAAGAAAGTTGATAAACTTTCTAAAAATTGTTTTTTGCGTGGTCTTGAAATTTTTAGCCTAAATTTATTATCAATAACAACAAAATCGCCTTCCACACCACTTACGTAATTTAAATTAACTAAATAACTATTGTTACAACGATTAAAATTATATTCAATTAATTTGTTTTCATAGTTTTTTAAGGTTCCTCTAAGTTGATAGTTAGAATGATCTTTAACTATGATGTTAACATCATGTTTGATACTTTCGATAAATAAAATATCATTAGAAGATATTTTTTTAACGCCATCTTCTGTTGGGATAAGTAAATTTTTTTCAATTTTTGTTTTTGATAGTCTTTCAAGTGATTTATTTAATTCTTGTTTAAAAGAAAAATAAGGTAATGGTTTTAAAAGAAAACTCAAGGCACCGACTGTATAGCCTTTGATGGCATATTGACTCATGTTGGTAACGAAAATAATAATGACTTCAGAATCAAGCTCTCTTATTTTATGGGCCGTTTCCATTCCGTCTTGAATTTTCATTTCAATATCTAAAAAAATGATGTCATATTTTGATTCATAATCAAAAGTGATTTGAACTCCATCAGTATATGTTTCGATATTAAAATCAACATTTTCTTCCTTTTCAAATCTTCTCAAATGATTTAAAATCATTTGAGTGCTTATTGGATCATCTTCTACAACAGCAATCTTATAAATCATTTTATATTCCTTCCAAGAATGATAAAGATAATTAATATTTATAACTACATTATACCATGCAATATAATTTAAATTGAAAATGATCTTTAATTTAAAACTAATTTTTATTTCACGTAAAACATGTTCTACATAACAAAATTTATTTTATAATCTATTCATTATTGTCTTATAAAATATATTAAATATTCAATTTATCATATAATATAATAGTACCATAGCAAAAGAGGAATAATATTATGAAAATTGTTATAGCGATTGACGCCTTTAAAGGAACAATTTCTTCGAAAAAATTATCTGAAATTATTTCTGATAAATTTAAAACCGAATCTAATGTAATAAAGACATTTCCTATCTCAGATGGTGGGGAAGGTTTTATTGATGCAATCAAACATTTTTATAATTGTGAAAGTAAAGTTTATGAAACATACGGACCTTTATTAAATCAAGTAAATGCTGAATATGTTTTAATTGAACAAACGGCGTTTTTAGAGATAAACAGTACCTCTGGAATAACATTGATAAATAAAAAGGAATTAAACCCATTAAAAACCTCTACTTATGGTTTTGGATTATTAATCAAACACGTAATTAAAGAGGGAGCCAAAAAAATAGTATTCGGTTTAGGGGGTAGCGCTACTAATGATGGTGGAGCAGGAATGCTCCAAGGTTTAGGAGCAAACTTTTTTTATGATAAAAAATTAATTGAAGAACCGTTAAATGGTAATCTAATAGGTTTTATCGATGATATTGATTTAAGTGAATTAGAAAAAATAATTAAAGATATAGAATTTATAGTGGCTTTAGATGTGGCGAACCCACTCCTTGGTGCTGATGGGGCAACCCATATATTTTCCAGTCAAAAAGGAGCGTCATTAAAACAAAGAAATATTTTAGAAGAGAATATGACGAAATTTGCCGATTTAATTGAAAGTAAAATAGGAAAAAATTTCCGTCATGAAAAAGGGGCTGGTGCAGCCGGTGGAGTAGGTTTTACGGCTTTAGCAATTTTAAAGGCTAAATTTAATATGGGGATTAATTTTATTATAGATTTGTTTAATCTTGAAGAAGAAGTTAAGGAGTCTGATTTAGTAATTGTCGGCGAAGGACAATTAGATAGTCAAACAAAATTTGGTAAAGCACCACTAGGTATAGCTAAAATGGCAAAAAAATATAATAAAAAAGTAATCGGATTATTTGGATTAACCTCCGATGTTGATGTATCTGAATATATCGATAAAGTTTATTCAGTAGTTCCCAAATATGCTAGTAAAAAAGAATCTCTTGAAAATCCAATTAAAAACTTTCAAAAAATGTTAGATAATATAAGAATAAATAAAGAAGGATAGCAATTATGGACTTAAAACTTAAATTAAAAGAATTATATAATGATAAAGCGGAATCGCTTTATCAAGATATTTTAGATTTAATTAAAAAAGAAAAAGTTGATAAAAAATCTAAATGGCTAACTGAAAAAGATGTTATGTTAATAACATATGGTGATTCAGTTATCGATGATAATAATAAACCTCTTAAAGTTTTAAAAACTTTTTTAAATAACAATTTAAAAGGGTATATTAATAACGTTCATTTATTACCAATGTTTCCTTTTACCTCTGATGATGGTTTTTCAGTTGTAGACTACTTAAAAATTAATCCTGATTTAGGAAATTGGGATGACATAATCTCATTATCTAAAAATTATGATTTAATGTATGATGCAGTTATGAATCATATTTCAAAAGAAAGTAAATGGTTTAAAGGTTTTTTAAAAGGGGATAAAAAATATGAAGATTTCTTTATCGAATGTGATCCTAAACTAGACTATAGTATGGTTACAAGACCAAGAGCGTTACCACTTTATTATAAATATGATTCATTTGAAGGACCGAAATACATTTGGGCCACTTTTAGTGAAGATCAAGTAGATTTAAATTACAAAAATCCAAAAGTATTATTAGAAATGTTAAAAGTGTTAATAACATATGCTAAAAATGGAGCAAGATTTATTAGATTAGATGCAATCGGATTTTTATGGAAAGAATTAGGAACCACTTCAATCCATTTAAAAGAAACTCATGATTTAATTAAAATTATGCGTTATGTAATTGATGAGACTTATCCGGGTACTATTTTAATTAGTGAAACAAATGTTCCACATTTAGAAAACATAAGTTATTTTGGAGAAAACGATGATGAAGCATCCTTAGTTTATCAATTTCCTTTACCTCCTCTTACATTTTTTTCATTCTTAACTGGTGATGCGACAAAATTGACAAATTGGGCTAAATCTCTTAAGGAAACTAAATTACATCCTAAAAATACTTATTTTAATTTTCTGTCAAGTCACGATGGTATTGGAATGAGACCAACTGAGGGTATTTTAACTGATGATGAACGAGAATTAATGGTCCAACAGGTATTAAAAAGCGGAGGAGCAATTAATTATAAAAATAATCCTGATGGTACAAAAAGCCCTTATGAGCTAAATGCAACCTTCTTTGATGCGATAACTTATGGTGAAGAAAAAACGAATATCATAAAAAAATTTATTGCTAGTCAAGCAATAATGATGTTTCTAAAAGGAATGCCAGCAATTTATATTCATAGCTTACTAGGTACAAGAAATGATATTAAAGGAATGAAGGAATCAGGAATTAATCGCAGGATTAACCGAAAGAAACTTCACATCGATAACATAAACTATTTTTTAAATGATAAATATAGTGAAGAGTCACAAGTATTTAATGAGTATAAAAAGTTGATACAATTAAAGATATCAGATAAATCTTTTTCACCCGATGCATCAGAAGAAATATTATCATTAGATAAAAGAGTTTTTAGTTTAATTAGAAGTCATCAAGAAAATGATTATAAAGCGCTGGTTTTAATTAATGTATCAAAAGAAAACGTTATATTAAATAATTTAAATTTAAAAATGGATTATCAAATAGATAATAAAATCAACCTATTACCTTATGAATATAAGATATTAAAAATAAAGAAGGAGTCTTAAATGAAAATAGGGTTACTTCATTTTAGAGTAGGTTTTACAGACGGCGTTTCGCTTGAAATGAACAAGTGGAAAAAAGTATTAGAAGAACTAGAACATGAGGTGTTTTTTGTTGCTGGAGAAAGTAGTTATAAAGATACTTATATAATTGAAGAAATGTCAATTTCAAGTTCAAAACATAAAATGTATTTTAATAATTGTTATAACGAAATAAAAGATTTTAAAACTCCAAATGATTTAGAAAAAGAAATAGTTAAAGATGCATTAGTAATAGAAAAAAAGTTAAAACAATTTATTGATAAATATAAAATAGACCTTTTAATTCCTAATAATGTCTCTTCATTAGGACTTAACCTTCCAACAGGATTAGCGGTTGCTAATCTAATTAAAAATACCAATATAAAGGTCTTATATCATCATCATGACTTTTATTGGGAAAGAGAAAGATATAATAATCCCCAAGCTCCATTTATTAAAGAGTATTTATTGAAATACTTTCCATATAACAATGATCGAACAAAACATGTTGTTATTAATGAAATAGCTCAAAGTGAATTAAAAGAAAGAAGAAATATAAATTCAACGGTCATCCCGAATGTTTTTGATTTTAAACAAAAACCATGGATAATCGATGAGTTTAATAACGACTTAAGAAGCCGTTTAAATATTAAGAAAAATGATCTTGTCTTTCTTCAAGCAACAAGAATAGAGGACCGTAAAGCCATAGAGTTAGCTTTAGACATTGTCAGAGAAGTATATAATAATAAAGAAAAGATAATTAATAAAAAATTATATAATGATGAATTATTTACCGAAAATTCTAAAATTCATTTTGTTATGGCCGGGTTAAATGAAATTACCGAAGAAAAATATCAAATATTAAAAAATAAAATTGATAATATGCCTTATGAAATTCATATTATATCTGATATAATAAAATCCACAAGAAACAATACACCAAAATATTATTCGTTGTGGGATGTGTATACAATGGCTGATATTGTTACATATCCATCTATTTTAGAAGGTTGGGGAAACCAATTAATTGAAGGGATTTTCGCATTAAAGCCTATCATTATTTATGAGTATCCAGTTTTTTTAACTGACATTAAAAATTTAGAGTTTGATTTGATTAGTTTAGGAAATAAACATCTAGTAAACGAAAAAGGTCTAGCTGTTATAAAAAAAGAAATATTAATAGAAAAATCTTTAGAAATTATCGGTCTTTTAACTGATAAAAAAAGATATCAAAACATTACTATAAACAATAAAAAAATTGGAGAATCAAAACTTTCGTATGATTCTTTAAAAAACATGCTTAAAACTGTTATATAAGACATATAACTTAAAGACATAGGCTATCATTTTATTACATGTAATATGTTTAAAACGCTTTCACAGTGATATAATTTATTGAATTTTAAAAAAATAGGAGGAAAAAATGAAAAGAATTATTATTTCGTTTGTTGTAATAGTTGCAGGAATTATCTTGGTTAGTTGTCAAACAAAAAAGACCGAGTTAGTTATTTATAGTGATTTTGGACGTGAAGTGGTTGAAAAAGAAACATATAAAAATCATATCTTCACTCAGTTTGAAAAGGACAATGATGTTGTCATCCGTTTTGAAACTTTAGCTCAAGCCGATGAAACATATAATAAAATAGATACTGAGCAAAAAGCTGGAAATCATACAGTTGATCTCTTGATTTCACACTTTGGGACCATGGATGATTATATTGTAAAAGGTTATATGGAAGATGTTACCAATTTTGAAAAAACAATGACTGATAGAACGTTCTTAGAAGCCTTTGATGGTTCAACGGTTTCAGGTGGTAAAAGATACTTCTTCCCGATTAATTCAGATGTATACCTATCATATGCTAATAAAACAGCTTTTGAAACCTTACCTGAAGGTTTAACTAAGGCAGATATCATGGCTGGAGATTATACTTGGGAAGATTTTGCTGAATGGGCTGCAGAAATCGGTGGTCACAGTGTTATGTTAAAAGGTGATCCGCTAAAACAATTATTGTATCAAATTGGTGGAATGGCTTTATCAAATGGTGGAGAATTCCCTAAACTTAATGATGCTGGGAATTTAAAAGCTTGGCAAGATGTGATTGCTATGAAAGATAACATTCATCCTGAAAGTAAAACAACTTTAGACTCTTCAACAATGATGGGCTCTGGATCAATTGTATTAGCATTTGATTTAATGACACCGATTGCTAATGCTGTTAACACAGCACCAGCTAAATATGAAGTTTTCCCAGGACCTATTGGTACATCTGGTAAAGCTGGATCTATTGCAGGTGGGCACGGAATTGGAATCGTTAAAAATGCCCCTAACCGTGAATTAGCTGAGAAGTTTATTAAATGGTTTACAGCTCCTGAACAAATTGTTTATGCTGCTTTAGGTACAATTCCTACATTAGAAGAAGCAACAACTGAATTAGGAAATGATCCAAGTGAAATAGTTATTAAACAAGGATTAGAAACTCTTAAAAATGCTAATGTCGAAGGTCTTCAAATGATCTCGGATTATACAGACTGGGCTGCAGCAAAAGAAACTTATGACAGAATCTTTTTAGGAATAATGGATGGCGAAATTACATTAGCAAATCTACAAGCTAAACTAGATGCTGAACAAGCAACTTTAGAATCATTATTAGTTGATTAATTTATAAAAAAATAATATATACCGCAGGTAGCCCTGCGGTATATATTTAAAAAAGGATAATAAGATGACTTTAGATTTACCACAAAAGAAATCTCCATTTAAAATATTTAAAACTCCGTATATGCTTTTAGTACCAGCATTACTTTTTTATATTTTCTTTTGGCTTTTCCCAGTAATGTTATCATTTTTTCAAAGTTTTATTTCGTCGACTGGACAAGTTGGTTTTGATAATTATAGTTTGATGTTTAGTGATGCTTTGTTTATGGAAGCATTTATAAACACGATACTTTTTGCCGGTATCTCTTTATTTATTCAATTCTTTTTAGCATTAGGTTTAGCATTATTAATAAATAGAAATTTTAAGGGTTCTAAGTTCTTTTTATTCATAATGCTTATTCCAATGGCACTTCCTCAATCGGCTGTCGGAATTTTATGGAATACAGGATTAGCAGAAACAGGATGGATAAACTCATTTTTAAGAAATACAGGAGTTCAAAACTTATTAGAGTTTTTCCAAATATTATCATCTCCAAAAATTTGGAAAAATACCTCTGGATTTGAAGCTTTATTTATGATAATTTTAATTGATACGTGGACAGTATTACCTTCGGTTATGATTATTATGTTAGCAGGACTTCAAAATTTAAACAAAGAATACCGTGAAGCGGCCTTAGTTTTTGGAGCAAATAAAGTACAAGCAATTAAAGATATTGTTATTCCTATTATTAAGCCATCAATTGTTACAGCTTTATTATTAAGATTAATATCGGGACTTCAAGTGTGGTTGGTTGGTGTGATGATATTTGGGTTTAACCGTGTGCCTTTCTTATTAGAAAGAATTGTTTATTATGTTGATAAACTTAAAATGGCGCCAAACGCTTATCAAATTGCTGTTTCATATTCTATCTTTACACTTTTAGTGGTTTTAGTTGTTGCGACTACATTTATTAAGTTAACTTCAAGTAAAAAGTGGGGTAAAGAATAATGAATATAGCTAAAAAGACAATCTTTTATATAATTATAGTTGGAATTATCTTAGTCGTTTTAATTCCACTATCATATTTAATTACCACCTCATTTTCTTCAACCCTAGAAACACTTGATTATCCAAAGCCTTTAATACCTAAAATATCTCATGAATTAAAGGTAAGTTGGAATGAAGACGAAAATTATTATGAAATTAAAAGGAAAAGTCCAAAAGGAGTTTATGAAGATTTATATAATGGTTCTAACTTTGATAGAATATCAAAATATTTAGAAGATTATTTAAATATTAAAAAAAGTCCTTCACAACTTGAAAATGATTTCGTAAAAGCAAAATCTCAAGAAGAACCAATCAAATTAAAATATTATAAAAATATTTTCAGAAATTTCGTTAAATTCTTCACTGTCTTTAACGGAGCAGAAAAAGCTTTATTTAATAGTTTAAAAGCGGCATTGTATACTATTTTAATATCAATGACATTTGGTGGATTAGTTGGATACGCTCTTGCAAGAACTAAAATAAAAGGAAAAGAAACTATTAGTGTATTAAGTTTAATCGTTAGAATGTTTCCGGTTGTTTCGATATCAGTTCCAATGGCGATACTTTTAATTAATTATGGAATGTTTGATACGATGTTAGGGTTAGCAATTATTTACTCGATTCCTAATATAGGATTAACTGCCTGGATTACTAGAAGTATTTTCTTAGGAATTAATAAAGAGTTAGAAGAAGCAAGTTACGTTTTTGGGGCGACAAAAACTCAAACCTTTTTCAAAATAACATTTCCTCTAGTTTTACCAGCATTTGCTGCCTCTAGTATGTATGCGTTTATAACAGCTTGGAATGATACAGCAGTTTCACTTTTATTAACCGATCGTAATCAAACCTTAGCTTTATTAATTTATAAATCAATTGGAGGTAGTGCTTCAATAAACTATGCAGCTGCTGGAGCGATGATTTTAATAATTCCCGCTTTATTGTTTACATATTTATTAAAAAATTATATTAATCAAATGTGGGGTTAGGAGTAAAAATATGGCATATTTAAAATTTAAAAATATCAAAAAAGTTTATGATAATAAGGTTACTGCAGTAAGTGATTTTAACTTAGATATTAAACAAGGTGAATTTATTGTTTTCCTCGGTCCATCAGGATGCGGTAAAACAACAACTTTAAGAATGATTGCAGGATTAGAAGAAGTAACTGAAGGTGAAATTATTTTAGATGGTAAATCTATTGTTGGTCTTGAACCAAAAGATAGAGGAGTCTCAATGATTTTTCAAAGTTACGCGGTTTGGCCTCATATGACAGTTTATGATAACATAGCATATCCTTTAAAACTTCACAAAAAGAGCAAACAAGAAGTGGAAAAAATAGTTAATGATGTTGCTGAAATTTCCGATATTAAAGAATATTTAAAAAGATATCCAAGTCAATTATCCGGTGGACAAAGACAAAGGGTTGCTGTTGCAAGAGCTATTGCAATTAACCCCAAACTCTTTTTAATGGATGAACCATTATCAAATTTAGACGCTAAATTAAGAGTTACAATGAGAACTGAGTTAAAAAGAATTCACTATGAATTAAAATCAACTTCAATTTTTGTTACTCATGATCAATCTGAAGCTTTAAGTTTAGCTGACCGAATTGTTGTTATGAATAAAGGAAAAATCGAACAAATTGGTTCCCCTAATGAAATTTATCATGAAAGTGAAACAATGTTTATTGCAAAATTTATTGGTTCGCCTTCATCTAACTTTTTTGAAGTGAAAGTAATTGAAAAAGATAATCAAATTATTTTAAAAAATAAATATTTTGAATTTAAATATAATGGTGATGCTACAACAACATTAAAAGAAAAATATCTTAATAAAAATATAATCTTATCCGTAAGACCTGAACAAATTACAATTAATGAAAAAAATAGTATCTTTAAAGCAAAAGCCATTATTATTGAACCCCAAGGTTCTCATGAAATCATTAATTCCAAAGTCGATGATATTGAATTTAAAATAGTAACAAATTTAACCAATATAAAAGAACAAGAAGAAATGAATTTAGGTTTTACCGATCAAGTTTTACTATATGATCTTGAAACTGAAAGACGAATTAAATAAATAAACTAAAGTTAAAAAATAATGATATGATTGATTATAAGGAGGACGCTAAGTATGATAAGTAAAAGCCAAGCAAGAAAAATAATAAATACCTTAAAATCAGTAATATCAGAAGATATAAATTTTATTGCTCCTGATGGATATATTATTGCAAGCTCTGATGAAAGAAGAGTTGGTACACTCCACCAAGGAGCTTTAATTGTAGCTGAATCAAAAAAACAATTAATTATTAGCAAAGACAATGAATACGAAGGTGCTAAAAAAGGGATAAATTTACCTGTTTTCCATAATCAAAATTTAATCGCGATTGTTGGAATAACTGGAGAACCACTTGAAATAATTAAATTTTCGAATGTTATTGTTAAAATGTCCGAAATATTAATAAAAGAACATTTTCTAAATACTCAAAAGCAATTCAAAAGAGAAAACAACCGATTAATTATGGAATTAATTGTCAAAGACAAATTTAATCCTGAAATTGTTAAGATAAAAATGGATGAATTAAGTTATAATACTAATTTTTATAAGTACTTTATTGTTTTTGATGTCTTAGACTATGATTCTTATAATACCGAAATTTTAAATAACATTTATGATAGTATCGAAAGAAGACTTGATTATAACGATTTATTATCTAGATTAGAATCGAAGTACTTGGTGTTATCGCAAAAAGATGAATTAGAAGACTTAATTAAAGAAATTGAAAAAATAAAACTATATTTAGAAAATAAATATAATATTAAATTAACTATTGGTATTTCTGAGAAAATAAAAGATGTTAAAGATTATTATACTAGTTATAAACAAGCAAACACGGTTGTTGAACTAGGTGCTAATAAAGGAAGTGGAATCATTCAAGCTTTTGATTCCACTTCATTAAGTCTTTTATTCCAAGGTTTTTCAAACTATTTTAATTTTGATTTTAGTCATCATGTATTTAAAAATTTAAATATCGAACAAATGAAAGAAGCTAAAGAAATGATTTTAGCTTATATTAGAAATAACGGTTCAATTACTAAAGCGAGTGAAAGTTTATTTATTCATAAAAATACTTTTCAGTATCGTTTAAATAAAATCCATGAACTAACTGGATATAATCCAAGAAACTTAGAAGATTTAATTTATTTATATGTAGCTATTCATATTTAATGAAAAAGAAAGAAGGATTAAAAATGATTAAAATAGCCATTATAGGGTTAGGGGCTAGAGGTGCTGATGTTTATGGAACTTTTATTAATAATAATATCAAAGACGCAAAAATAGTTCAAATCGCTGATCCAAATGTTGAAAGAAGAAATAAATTCAAAAAGAATTTTAATATTTCTTGTGAATTTGTTTATTCTAGCGGTGATGAACTATTAAACGATAAAAAAATTGCTGATGCCATTATTATCGCTACCCCTGATAAACTACATTATAAAGATACAATAAAAGCATTAAATTTAGGATATGATATTTTACTTGAAAAACCAATTTCACCTAGTGAAGATGAATGTATAGAAATTAAAGAGCTAGCCGCTAAAAAAGGCCGTATTGTAGCATTATGTCATGTTTTAAGATATGCTCCTTTATATACTAAAATAAAAGAAATACTAGTTTCAAAAGCATTAGGTGAAATTGTTCATATCCATCAAATAGAACATATTGGCTATTGGCATTTTGCTCATAGTTATGTTAGAGGAAATTGGCGAAATGAAAAAGAAAGTGCCCCTGTATTATTAGCGAAATCATGTCATGATATTGATAACATTATTTGGTTTATGGATAAGGAAGTTGAAAGAGTTTCCTCAATGGGCTCTTTATTTCATTTTAAAAAAGAAAATAAACCTAAAGGCCACCCAGAGCGTTCCCTAGACTGTTATGATTTAGTTGGCTGTCCATATGATGCTAATAAAATATATTTAGAAAACTTTTTAAAAGATCCAGATAAAAATAAAGATAGTTGGCCATATACAGTTTTAACACCATATCCAAGTGTAAAAACTTTAAAAGAAGCGATCAACAATGGCCCTTATGGTAGATCGGTTTATGACTGTGATAACGATGTAATGGATAATCAAATGGTTAATATGGCTTTTAAAGATGGAAGTCATGCTCATTTAACATTAATAGCTCATACTGGTAGTAATCACCGTCAAATTAAGATAATGGGAACTAGGGGTGAATTAGAAGCTAACGATAAAGATCAAACGATTAGTATAAAAATATTTGATGGTTCTTTTGATGTGAAACCTACAATTATTGATTTAAAAAAAGAAAACTTAGATTTATCTGGACACGGTGGTGGAGATAGCCGCTTAGTTTTAGATTTCATTAATCTTTTAAAAGGTAACACCAAAGAAGTTAAAGCATTAACAACAATCGATGAATCAATCAAAAGTCATTTAATTATCTTTAAAGCCGAAGAATCACGAAAAGAAAATGGAGCCTTAAAATATTTATGAACAACCTTTTGAGATTTGATTTATTAAAAACGCCTTTTTCAATTAAAGGGGCGTTTTTAAGTATTTTTAAAAGACCTAATAATCTTGGTGGTGGTATTTGGATAAAGTCATTAATAAGAACATCTTGGGGAGATATTAATAAAATTAAACCCTCAATCTTACTTCTAAAAATTATCCCAACAGATATAAATGGTATTTTTACTGAATATAATATTTATGGAACTCCAACTCATATTAAAATTGAAATTCCTAATGGTGATATTTTAATATATTTTAATCAATATAATCAATTAACTTTCATTTTTAATAATTCGGGGATTGTTTTTGAATATGAAAATTTTGAAACGATTGATGTAAAAGATAATAATAAAGTTATTAAAGTTGATTATAAACATACAAATCAATATATTGATATAAAACCTAATACATCAAATCTATATTATGAAAAAGATTTAAATAGACTTTTTTATTATGGAAATATAAAAGATAGTTTAACATTATCTTTTTGGGTTAATGAATTAGAACATCCAAAGTATTATTCTTATTATCATAACATTGATGATATATTAAAAGAATATAATAATTTTAAAAAACACTATAATGTCAAAACAGAATATGATGAATTAGCTATTTATACTTTATGGATACTATCATATGTAGCATGTGGTAATTTTACTTATGAGGCGATTGCTATTTCGAAAAATGATATGAATCTTACATGGGGATGGGATCACTTAATGATCGGTCTTTCAATTGTTAAATCTAACCCTAAACTTGTTAAAGATTCAATTAAAGTCTTTTTTGACCATCAAAAAGATAATGGAATGTTAGTTGATGCTATTAATCCACTAATCATTGTTGATAAATATACTAAACCACCGGTCTACGGTTATTTTTTGAAAAAAATGATTGAAAATGGTTTAATTTTGACCAAAAAGGAAAAAGAATATTTTTATGAAAAATTAAGTAAATCAACTAATTGGTGGATGAGTAAAAATAATAAATATCCAGTTTATCTTCATCCCTTTGATTCAGGATGGGATAATGCTACTTGTTTTGATAGTGGTGAAAAATTTATTACACCTGATTTGATTAGTTATATTATTCATCAAATGCATTTTTTAGAAATATTAGCTAAGGATTTAAATAAAGAAGATGAATTTATAGAGTGGAAAAATAAAAGAAACACTTTACTAAAAAATTTTATTAATGATTTTTATAATAAAGGTGAATTTTTATTCGAAAGTTCAATAGGAAAACAATCAACAACATCATTAATAAAATTAATTCCAATCATTCTTTATAAATGGTTACCAAAAGAAATAATTAAGAAACTTATTAATGATTTAAAAATAGAAAATCATTTTTTAACTAGTAAAGGTTTAGCAACAGAATCTTTAAAAAGTATTCAATACGATACTAGAATAGGGGATAAAACTAAGCCAAACGCATATTGGCGTGGTCCAATCTGGGCTCCTCCTTTATATATGATAGTTGATAGTTTAAAAGGTTTAAATGAAAATGAACTTGCAAATCTTATCACAAAAAGATATTTAAAAACATTGGAAAGCTCTAATGCTTTTTATGAAAACTACGATGCAATTACGGGTGATGGATATGATGATATTAGTTATGGTTGGACTGCGGCAATCTATATTTTATTAAAAGGATTATAG
>JBBACV010000015.1:0-15080 GCA_041656835.1 Acholeplasmataceae bacterium
CTTTATTTCTTATTGCTATGTGTCTTCCTGAACTTGAGTACAGCGTGTGATATGCGCTTCCTGCAATGACGTTAATGTTGTTTTGGATTATTCCTGCGCTTTCTCCGTCTTCCGTTATATCGTGTTTCGCCTTGGCGAAAATTACTGGTCTGCATTTTGGGTAGGTTGAAACAGCGCCGAAACTAAATACCATTTTGTGTTTATGTGGATACGCTATATACACGTCTGTTTGCAGGTTGCAGTCCCAATCATGTTGCGTTTCATTCTGTGTATATGCTGTTAGATTTGCTGGCGTTTCTGTTGCGTTTCCCCCTGTTCCACCATACGTTGCCGCCCCCTTTAGCAACTTCCCGCCCCAACTGAGTACTTCCCAGTCTTCCGATGGTGGCGTTTCGTCAAACATCAGGATCGCACCCATTGGGATATATTCTAAGTCGTTGTCTGCTTTGCCTAATATCACATTTATATATGGTGGATCGTTATCTATATAGCCGGAATATGCCCAGAACGGATGTGTGTGGCTGCGTTCCGGCATCGTTCCTGTTGGATCATATTCATCCAGCGGGCCAACACTTGTGTTTCCCCCACTTCCTGTTGTCCCATGTACTAAAAATCGCCTTGTTGCGTTTCCTCCGGTTGCTCCTACGGTTCCTCCTCCTCGTATGTAGTATCCGTCCGCAGCCGCATATCTCGTGAACCCCGACGGTACTGTATCGTCGAATATTATTATCGCGTCTTTTGGAATTGATGCTTTTATTTTGTTGTATCTTATCACTTTCAGAGCACTGTATGGTGGCACGCCCGACGATGCGTCTGCGCTTATGTTTCCTCCACCATGTGTGTGATTTCCTGGCGTTCCACTTCCTATGTCGTCCACGGTGTTTGTTCCTTCCATTGAGCCGCATGATACAAACGTTGTCTCTGGTGCTGTTTCGTCTTCGTTCGCTACTAACCCAGTCTCTGCCCCCACTGGAAAATAGTCTTCGAAATATCCCCCCGGTCCTGATTCTAGCGTCCAGCCGCTTGGAGTCGATGCTCCTGCGAAAAGGTAGTGTGTTACATATCCCTTTTCTTTTGTTATGTCTGTCACGAACGTTTTGTGCTCGTCGTCTTCGTTGTCCTCGTCGCCTCCTGGTGGTGTGTCGTACACTATAATTGGGGTTGGTGCGTTCGCGCCTGGTGAAATCTTAGCCCACACTTTGCAATCGTCTATGTCTGTCCCGTAACTCTCTTGCCATTTCGCTTGGATAATCTGGTCGTCTGGTGTGGCTATCTGGATCATTTCTGGCGCGGTTCCTGGGTTTAGTTTGCTGGCTATCGTTGCTGGGTCCAACGTCGTTCTGTACCCTGTTAGTGCCGAACCAGTTGGATTTCTGAAAATGGTCAGTGCTATCTGGCGCGGCGCTGCTAGGTTTGCCAGCTTACCGTATACCACGGCTATGTCTTAATCCTCCTTACGATATATCGATATGGTATGCTAACGGCGGCGGTTGGGACTTTGTCCAATTGTAGCACTATTTTGGTATCCGAACCACATCTTAGGAAGTCTATTGTTATGTTTCGGTCTACTGTGTTTCCTTTCTGGTATGCGAATATGTCTTGTGGTAAGTCCGGGTATGCACTTTCGATTTTGCTGAAATAGGATACTTCGATTATTGTGTCCGCTGCCGCGCGATCTACAAATCCTGTTGTCGCTTTATCTAGGTCTGCGAAAAAGGATAACTCAAACGCAGATCCCCATGTGCCTGTTTTGAACTCCAATGCTACCGCGTTGGTGTTGGTTAGGGTCATTGTTCCCGTCCCAACTGTTACTGTTCCTCCTGCAAGCGATGCTATTATCGCATCCAGGTCCGTGTTCAGTGCCGATAACCCGTATGTCCCGTTTGCTAGGTAGTCTAAGTACCCAGCTCTTGTTGCTGATAACCTTGTTTCTAGGTCGTCTACCAAAGCTTCGATTGCGGCTAGTCCGACGGTTCCGTCTGCGAGTAGGTCAATGTATCCGGCTCTTACTGCAGACAATCTCGTCAATATGGTTGTTAGGTCGGAGTTCACCCCGGATAATCTCGTCAATATGGTTGTTAGGTCGGAGTTCACCCCGGATAGGTCGGTTCCGAACGGATCGACCGCGTTTAGCATTTTGAAATTGTCGAAATCGATGTCTATCGTGTCGCCTGCGTTCTCCGTTCCCGCTTCGAGTCTGACGTTGTAGTTGATTAGTTCTGTAAATGCTAATCCCGTCTGGTATTCACCATCGTAATAAATCTCTATTTGGCTTTCGTGTTTGATTAGTTTAAATGTGTGTTCATCGTTGTCTATAACTGCGCTTGTTATATCGGTTGCTGCCTCGCCAGCTCCGCCGATGTTGTACCGCAAATACCCAGACGAGTTTACTGCTCCGCCTGTGTCTCTGTACACTCCCCATTTGATGTAGTTATCCGCGTCTTTGTACCATACTAGAGACGCTTCACATCGTTCGCCGTCTCCTGCTGCTTCTCCGTCCACTACCGTTATACCAACGCTGCAGATCGAGTAGTTTCCATACTCGCGTGCCGATGGTAAGTACGAAATTCCTGCTGCGCCTGCCGCGTTTGCAATGGTTAGGAATCCCCCGGCTTCGTCCACTCCAGATCCGCCGTTTTCTACTTTGGTTCCCCATACTGCTGAGTCGATGTCCGCGTCGTCAAACCCGTCTACCATGCTTGTGTGGCTCGGTACTCCTGCGTATGGGTCTGTTCTCATCACCTCACCCCTTGTTTCTTTCTGCGTGGCATTTCTTTTTCCGGTGGTTTGGGTGGTTCCCACTTCGCAGGATCAATTCTGCGTGCCTCGGGCTGGATAGTGAATGTGTGTGGTTCTCCGCATAGTGTTCCTTTCAATTTGCGCGGTTTCAGTTTCCCCTTACCGTCTCCTTTCGGTCTGATTTTTGCTTCTCGTTTCATATGTTGTTCGACCTCGGTATTGCCTGTGTTTCCCATGCTCGTGGGTTTGCTAGTGGTGCTCTGTCAAAATTTGATCCGGCGTCTACCATGTAGTTGGCTCTGCCGTCTCTGTCGTCGTCTCCGTACCACCCCAAGTATCCAAAAAAATTTTCTCGAATCATTATCCCGCTTGGGGCGGTATCGTCGTCTGGGTCAAACTGATCAAAAATATCGTAGTTGCACAGTTCGTAAAATTGGTTGTGTAGTATCGAATGGCCTTTGTATGCTTCCCCTCCGGTTTTGTAGAAGTATACCCCAACACATCCATCGATGCACACGTTGTCGTGCACTCGCACTCGTTGTGCCGATTCTGCTATTCCGATGCAGTATCCGTTGTTTGTGCATACACCGGCCACGCATCCAGCGTCTCCTATTCCGTCTCCGAACCCTTCTATGTAGTTGTCGTGGACGTTAACGTCTACGCAATCGTCTCCGACGAATATCCCAATCACTTCGTCGTTGCCGTTTCCGTCTATGTGGCAGTTGTCTATTTCACACTTGTCCGCGTCATTTAGCCATATCCCATATTTCGCGGCGCCCGATGTGTTTACTAGGCTTATTGCTAAGTTGTGAAAATGGTGGCCTGGCAATGTCGCCTGGATGGCGTGCAGGTTTGTTGCTTCTACCGCCATGTTCATGATTTCGCAGAAACCGGCGGTGATGATTATTCCTGTTCCCCCGGTTGCTACGATTTTCGCTACGGATGGCCCGTCTTCGGTCATACCGATTAGCTGGACGTGTTCGTACGGGATCGTCACCGATTCCGGATACTCGGTCGATTTCACGTATATTTTGCACCATGGGTTCGCTGCTGCCAGTGCACCAGATATCGTCTTTTTTGGGTGTTCCCATGAATATCCATCATTTGCGTCGCTTGCCGCGGTGTACGAACCGTCTACGAAGAGTGTTGTCCACCCGGATTTCGATACGTTCAACTCGGACATCTCGAATCTTATACTTGACTGGGCCATGTAGACCATGAGATCACTGTCCGAACGCTTTGTTGACGTTGTATCGGATCGTTATGTCCACGACTACAAATTCTCCATCGATCTCTGTTCCTTCCGCTGCGATTCGTCTCAGTCTTCCTGCGAAATAGTCTCCGGATGCTATGTTTGGTGTCAATAAATTCCAGTCTATCGTGAAATCTATTTCGTAGATAGAATATTGGGCGTTTCTGCCGGTGTCTACGTTTGTTTCTACTTCAACGTCTGTCGTGGTTGCTGGCATCACACCGGTGCTCACTGCCTTGTTTACCCAGCTAAGTTGCAGTCGGAAGTCGTCGTTCACTGTTTCTGCGCTGCTCAGGTATCCTTTCACCCGGACCGTGAAATCGCTTTGTCCGTTCCATCTCACTGGTATGAAGTCGTGGAAGAACAGCTCTTCGTCATCGTCGTTGTACACTGGTAGTGAGTATCCCTGTGCTGCTCCTAAAGTTGTTAGGGTTGGTTTGCCATTCACTGTTACTCTGCACAGTTCTATTGTTGGCCGGACGGTCAGCTTTCCCCCCACCCCTTCTAAGAATGGCATGTTACTCCTTCCTTCCGGGCACTGCCCGTACACTCACTACAGTGTTTGCTGCCGATGCCCAGAGTTTCATTTGTTTGACCGTTATGCCATCGAAATAGTCGTATCCTTCGACGTTTCCCGCTGGCACGGTTGCTATCCCGCTCCAGTGTTCTCCGTCTTCCGACAACATGAACGATACCACACCTGGTCCGGTGTTTCGTACCACGAACGACTTCGCTGGCGTGCCGAACCCCTGTGCAGCGTCTCTTTCGAAGTCGAGCTGTAATAGGTCGTCTTCTCCCCCTACCGCAAACGTGTACCCGGCCACTACGTAGGGCATCTGCCTAACGTCGTCAATTCGTGACATTGTATCCTCACGGCAGTTTCAGGTTCATCATCTGGTTTGGTTGTAGTGGGTCTATCAGTCCAGCCGCGATCTTTTCCGTAAGCAGAAACTCGTCGTTTAATGCGTTTGCAGCGTCCTCGTCCTTCTCATCGAAGAATGGATACTGCCACATCAGATGGTCGAATACGTTAAGACCTCTTACGCCGTATATGAACCGCATTGTCACGTCGTCTGTTTCTGAAACTGCTGCCCCCGACTGGTTGTCTACTCTTATTGCCATCTTTTCGAGCGCTGGCATGAACAGTCTGCTCATGAATGTTGCGTGTCCCGACGTTCCGTCTGTTGGCATCGTTAACGCGTCTAGTACCATGTAATCGTTCGTGGCGTCTCGGTCTATCTTGATCCACAGTTCGTTGTTTGCGATCCCCTGGATTGCGGCTGCCGCCGTGGCGTCAAACTCTATTCCAAGTAGTGTGAAGCACTTTCTGTAAGGGACTTTCATTTCCCCGCCACATATCCACTCATCACCATCGGCTATGTCTGGTAGTTGTCTTCCTACCACCAGAATCTCGTCGAACCACTTGAATACGTTGTCTCCTAACAGATCTTCGTTTCTTGGCAGCATTCCCATTTTCAGCATGTTTCGCATGTTGTACTTTTCAACGATTGCTTTTTCTGCTGCATTCATCGGCACGGGATACGATGTTGCCTGTTCCAGCCGCAGTTTGTCTGCAACTGTTGGGTACCGCACGGTCATGTTCCATCTGGCTGTGATGTTCGCGTCTGCGACACCCGTTTCTGGTAAGATCATCAATTCTGCAGTGTCTCGGACTGTTACTTTCGTCGGGTCTGCAATTGGTCCTGACCACGTGTCCCGCGGTCCTGCTCTCGCGTGGTACGTCATCTTTCGCGAGTAACCGTCTGCTGACACCACCACGGATAGGTCTTGTGCACCATGTTCAACAGTCATTCGTTCTATCTCTACATAATACGGTGGCCAGTCATGGTACCTTGCGAACACTGTACCGCCGACGGCCACTGGATTCACGTCTTGCGACTCCAGTAAAGATTCTGGAGAGTACGCAACACGTTTCGGATCCACAAATGCCGGGCACATAATATAATAATAGGTTGATTTGCTATTTAATCCCGACCGTTGTTTACTCACCGGGAAACTATAAATACTATACCAATACATCTGTAATCACATGGTCCAGGTTGTTAACCGGTCAATAATAGCAGCGAGTGGGTCGTACCAGGTGTCCGTTCCCATTGAATGGGCTCGTCAACATTATCTGAAAGGTGGCGAGATCGTCACCCTGATCGTCAATGATGTTATTGTAGTCCTTCCACCACACCCTCTCGACAAGAATAGGATAACTCGTGCACTAGACGATGCTAAAACCATGGCCGTCGTTGCACAGAACGATATTTCTCCTAAACGGCCTGATATTGCGGAGGATATATGATTGTTGGAGTAATCGGTTGCGGAAGCATGGGGTCTAACCACGTCCGGGTTTATTCTGAGCTCCGCGATGTGCATGACGTGCTGGTATATGATCCGGATCCGTCTGCTGCAGACCGGATGCTACAATATGGCGCACACTCGTTTGCTGATCTACACGATATGCTTCAGTTGTGTGACATGGTCAGTATATGTGTGCCTACCCCTCTCCACAAAGACGTCGTTTGTGCCGTCGTTGCAGAATGCGTTCCGTTCCTGGTTGAGAAACCGATCGCTGGTACTCTCGAAGATGCGTATGTCATTAACTCACTCGACCCGAATCCAGGGTCTGGTGTTGGTCACATTGAGAGGTTCAATCCGCTTGCCAACGCTATTGCAGAACTGATTTGCAACCCTCGATACATATCATTTCGACGTCACAACCCAGGGTCTTCTAGGATCTCGGATTCTACCGTCGTTGACGATCTCATGATTCACGATATCGACCTGGCGCGTCATCGGTTCCTTGGGTACGAGCCAGATGCTGTACAATCGTCGGTGTCCGATGGTGTTGCTCACGCTCTGATGAATTTCGGTGATATCGTTGTATCGATGTCTGCCAGCCGGGTCGGTGCCGAGAAAATCCGAGAGATATATGTTGAGTGCGACGATTACACCCTGGTTGGTAACCTGCTTACTTCTGAACTTCTCATAATCCGGCCTCCAGGCAAGTTCTCGTTTGGATCTGGCGAGTATCGTCAGGAGAACGTCGTCGAAAAAATAATTGTCCCCAAGGACGAACCACTCAAGAACGAACTGTCCGAGTTCGTTCGGTGCGTTCGCGAAGGTGATGAGTTTCCGGTGTCTATCTCGGAAGCGGTTGAGAATATGGAGATTGCTGAGTGGATTAAGAGTGGTGAGCATGAAGTATAAGATAGCAGGTCAGCCAGATGGTGGCGCTCTTTATGTTTACGATGTTGAGTACGACACGGTCTCTAGTGCGGTTGTGGCGTTGAATACCATGTTCGTAAATAATCCTCCACATGCGGACGATGAGTATTTTATCATGGTCACTGGGTGGGAAGACGAAATCGTTGATGGGGTGTATGATGCGTCAGATTAGACTGGCCAAACCCTGGATTACCGATGCCGAGAAACAGGCAGTTCTCGATGTCATGGACAGTGGTTGGCTGACTGAAGGCGAAAAGGTGGCCGAGTTTGAGGAAGACCTTGCCAAGTATGTTGGTGTCAAGCACGCGATTTTGGTTCCCAATGCTACTATTGGGTTGGAACTTCTCATGGGGTCTTTTCCCCCTCGTGCTGAAATATGCGTTCCAGCGTTTAGCCATCCCGCTACCGCTCTCGCTGCCCGTAACAAGAAGTGCCGTATCGTTTTCTGTGATGTGAATCTCACAACTGGTAACGTCGATCAGTTCGAGTTTGATAGTGTTGCGCACTGCAACAACATCGATGGTGTTGTTCCTGTTTCCTGGGGTGGAAACCCCCTTCCCGTCGAGTTTTACGATGAGGCGCGTGACTATGGTGTTCGCGTGATCGAAGATGCTGCATGTTCTCTTGGTGCATGTGACACTTCTGGACATAATGTTGGCACTCGCGCGTTTGCGACGGTGTTCTCGTTCCATCCCAGGAAAATCGTCACAATCGGCGAGGGTGGCGCGGTAGTCACTAACAATGACTCCCTTGCACGTTCTATTCGTCGCTTTAAGAACTTTGGCGGTCCTGGTTTCTTAGGTGGTACAAATCTCAAGGTTAGCGATATTAACGCAGCTCTTGGTATTGCTCAACTTGAACGTATCGATGATATAATCGAACGCCGACGCCATCTCGCCCGGTTGTATGATAAGTTATGCGATGGTTGTGGTATTAAGTGGGGTCGAACCGACATTGGTTACCGCACTGCACAGTCGTATTGTGCTTATGTTCCACACCGTGACCGTCTTATCCACGATCTCGCAGAACTCGGTATCGAAACACAGGTTGGTACTTACTATCTTCCGGATCTGTTTGCTTCATGTGATGAATTTTCCCACGCTCGAGCTCTCGCTGACCATCTGTTAACCCTTCCTCTCCACCACGAAATCACCGAGGAAGACCAGGAGTTTGTAGTCGAATCGATCGCAACCTTGCTAAAATCGTACGAGGTGTAACATGCCCGATAAACTTGTTATATATACTACGTCGACGTGCCCCCATTGCGCCGAACTCAAGAAACAGCTCGGTTCGCTTGGAATAGATTTCGATACTAGGAACCTCGAGGATGCCGATGTCCTCACCGACCTTCGCGTGGAAGGGTGTTTTGCAATGCAAGCTCCCATCCTGCAGATTGGTGACATGTATTTCCAGGTGACGGAATGAAAACCGCACTTGTAACTGGTGGAGCCGGGTTCATAGGATCCCATCTCGTCGAAGAGCTCCTTCGTCTCAATTACGAAGTGTTGGTAGTCGACGATATGTCTCTTGGCAAGCTCGAAAACCTCCCCAAAAGCGACAAGTTGTTTGTCGCTGGTCGCGACGCACGCATTTACAGCAACGTTGAAAGTGTTCTTAGCCGCACCCTTGGTAATGTCGATGTCATCTTCAACCTGGCTGTCATTCCGTTGCCCGCGTCTCTGTCCAGTCCGAAGGACACCTACGACACCAACACCACTATTACGTCTTCTATGTGCGAGCTGGTTAGGGATGGGTATGCTGATACCTTGGTCCAGTTCTCGAGCAGCGAAGTGTATGGCACTGCCCGGTGTATTCCTATGGACGAATCGCACCCATTCGATGCGATGACTCCATATGCTGCCAGTAAAGCGGCAAGCGACCTGTTGGTTGAGTCGTATGGTAGAACGTTTGGGATCGACTATGTTATCGTTCGACCGTTCAACGTTATTGGTCCCCGTCAGAACATGGCGGAGTGGGCTGGCGTTGTTCCTGCTACCATCAAACGCTGCATGGCTGGTGAACCAGCGATTGTTCATGGTGATGGATCGTTCACCAGAGACTTCTCATACGTTGGAGATATTGTCGGTGCGGCGATCCGCTTGTATCATACTCAGGGAGCTCATGGTCGTGCAGTTAACGTTGGTAGTGGCGTTGAGACTACCATAGAAGAATTGGTCGTTACTATCGCTGATCTGTTCGATGCTGGCTGTAGTGTCGTCCATGACAGCGAGCGTCCCGGCGATGTCCGCCAAATGGTCGCTGACACGTCTCTGGCAATGAAACTGATTGGATATGAACCTAAGGTGTCTCTGGACGAGGCGATAGAGAAAACTGTTGCATGGTACGTTAGGAGTGGCAAGTCAACTTCTCCGGCCTAAAGACCGGGGTTTCCGCTACCCCTGCACCCCAGGTGATTCGATGACTCGAAAACTTAGTTATTGCTTGTATGGTGTGGATCCGACTAAACCTCTTCCGGACCCTGTCGCTGTCGACCGTCCTCGTTCTTTCGGTATAGGCGGTTTGTTTCAGTGGGCTGAAGCTGTTAATCAGGCTGGTGGACATGGCATCATTTTCCCACACATGTCCCGTGATGCACTCGAACAGTTCGATATTGTTCACGTCAACTACACTCCGCGAAACAGTAACTACGTTCTTGCGTTGCGCGATGTTCTTGGTGAACATAGCGACACTAAGATCGTGGCGAACGTTGATTTTGCGGTCACTCTTTGGAATAACATCGACCCCATGATTCTCAAGTCGGTGCTCGATAAATGTGATATGGTTTTCCACGTCGAACCGATAGGTGCTGGTATTCTCTCTGATTACCTTGGTCGGAAGGTGTATACCTTGCCTCATCCTGTTGATGTTGGTGGTATACGCGAACACGTTGCTGTCCGGCCCACGGAAGAGCCTGTTACAATCTCGTGCCAGTATCATCGGTACAACGATAACTGGTATCCGTACTTTTATGCGCTCAATGCCCTCCGTTCGCAATACGGCATTCGCACGTCACTGGTTAATGTCTCGGAACGGTCACATGCAGCTCCGTCAATCGAGTCGTTGTTCGATCATATCCATCATCGGTATGATTACGAGGTGTATCTCGATTTGCTGTCTCGCATGTTCATTAACGTCGATGTTACACAGGATGTTGTGTATGGGCGTGGCGTTGTCGATGCGGCTGCTCTTGGTATACCAACGGTTGGGTGCGCGAATACCTATTCCATGAACATTATCTTTCCGGAGCTCATCGTTGAGCGCTCATTTGATTGTTCTGGCATCCGCGATCGTGTTGAGCGACTTCTTACCAGTCCCGAGTTCGCTAGTGACATGTCTAAGCTTGGTGTTGAGCGTTGTTCGTACTTCTCGCTTGGTCGGTCATACAATCGTCTCGTTTTAGCTCTCGAGCGCGCGGAGTTGATTTGATGCGTGTGATGCTTATCTCTGGCTGGTATGATAACGGTGGTCTCATGAACACCCTTGCCAGGGCGTTTCGTGATCACCTCGGTATAGACGCAAAACAGCTCGTGAACAACGTGTCGTATCTTGGTTATCCGTATGACTGGCGCATCGGCGAAACTGATCCTGACGAAATCATGGACTTTGCTAAAGACTGTGATTTCTTCATCTTTGGTGACCAACTTTACAATACCGAATCGTTGCCCTTCATTAGTTTGCTCCGGCCTGGCAACTGCTGTATCTGCGGTACTGGTACTATGTTGCTTGCCAACATCGCTGAAACACATCGATTACAGATGGCGTCTGGTATCCCCGTGGTTCTCCCGTTCAAGTCCGGCGAGCATTTCTATAACCGCCTATTCGTCTTTCCACTTGATTTTGTTATAATCGACTCCAAGCGGATCACTGATCTTACTCGGGGTATCAAGCGAAATGATGAGGTTACGTTCTGTCATGCCCCTACTAGCACTGCCAAGAAGAACACTGATTTCATCAAAACTGCCATTGATTTGTTTCCCGATGTTAATTTCGAGTTCATAGTCGGTAAGTCGTGGGAGGACGCCATCAAAGCAAAGGCTAGGTCGCATGTTCTAATCAATAGTGTTGGCGGTAGGACGTATGGGCTGAACTGTCTTGAGGGGCTTGTTATGGGTCAGCAGGTGATCACTGATTTGGCGCCGTGGACCTATATGATGCATCCGGACGTTCCCATGACCACCGTCAATCCTGTTTCTCTTGGTCATAACGTCGTCCACGACTCTCTCGAGGACATGCTGCCGGGGCTGATTGATGCAATCCGTGAATTTAAAGATGCTGATCCCGCGTGTTTGTATAATGACCCTGGCCCTGGGTGGGTCGAGAGCCACAACAGCGCGGAGGTCGTATGCGAACGATGGAAGTGGTTTTTCAGGATGATGCTACAGCGAGGTGATATAGTATGATTTTGGTTACAGGTGGTGCAGGATTTGTTGGTCGTTATGTGGTCGATCAATTGGTACAGAATGGTGAAGATGTGCTCGCGTTGGTGCATGACGCCCATGGAATGGAGTACTACTCGTCTCTGGATATTCCTGTTTACTCGACAGATATCTCCACTCCACTGGATGCGTTGGCTGATTGGTACAAATCTGCCGATGCCATAGTCCACACCGCCGGTCTTCTCAGTATAGATTCTCCACGATGGTCATCTGAAGACTATTTCGACGTCAACATAAAAGGCATGTACAACGTTCTTGAGTACGCTCGTCGCGTTGGCTGCAAGAAAGTCGTTAACATCGCGACTCACTCCGATACCAGCCGGTGCAACGAGAAGGTCATCTACGAGGATACCCCAATCTGTTATGGCGGGGGGGATTCTGGGAGACCCGGTACGATCGCTTACATCACGTCCAAAATCGCTGCTATGAACATGCTCAACGCGTACGCACTTGAGTATGGAATGCAAGGAATCTCACTTCGGCTTCCTGGAATCCGTGGCTATGGATCACGAGACACGTTCTACAATTGCGTGTTCCACCAGTTCATCCAGAAGGCTCTCAAGGGTGAACCGATTCCTATTTGGGGCAAGCACGAGACGTATCGCGATCTCGTCTACATCAAGGACGTCGTCCAGGCCGTCGTGTGTTCACTCAAAAGCGACTCTGCGAATGGGCTGTACAACATCGGGTCTGGCTCCGGTCTGACCATACTCGAAGAGGCTCAGCACATTATCGACGTGTTCTGCGAACCTGGTGAGGTCTCTGACATCGAGTTTCATCCCGAGATCGACGAGGTCCGCAAGAATAGCTGGATATTCAGCATATCCAAAGCGAAACGTGAGCTCGGTTACTTCCCGCGTTACTCGTATCGTGAAGGTCTCGAAGACTTCAAGAAAGAGATGGAGCTGAACAGGTTTGATGGGCTGCAGGGGATTGAGTCAACTACCCCACCCTAAAGGGAGGGGCTTGTAGTTCCGGTTAAACTGGACTACATTTGGCCGGTTGACTTTGGCTCCGTAAAGCCTCATGGGGGGAGACCCCCAGCGACCTACCTCGGAAAGTGCCCTCAGATACGGATGTCAGACCAGGGATTACTCCCACCTTGCCTCCCGAGGCATTTTGGGTTCTGGTTCGAAACTCAGGACGTCCGGGACTTGAAGCCGTGTCTGCCGTATAGCGGCGAGTGCCCTGACCTCTTGCGAGGTGCCCAGACGGAGCATAGCTCTTGAGTAATTAGGTGATAGACTTGACTAGATATATGTGTATCGGTAACCGAAACAGCTGGCGGGGCACGCTCCTCCCCACCCTGAAGGGTGGGGTCTCCGCTGCCCCTGCGCCCCGAGGTTAAGATGATCACGACACTTCGCGAGTCCGATGCAATGCATGGTGTGTTGGTTCCGCCACAGATGATGAAGTACTGGGCGGACATCATCGATGCGCCCACGTACGTTGTTTCTGATGACCACAACCAGATCAACTTCGCGATAATGGAGTTCAGTTTCGGGAAATTCGCTGTCGGTATGCCGTATATGGGATATGGGTGTATGCCCGACAGATACATACCACATCTTTTGGACGAAATGGAAGACATTGCTCGTGCTGAAGGGTGTCTCGCTATGTCTGTTGGCACCCACCCTCTGTCCGTTCAACCACATCATACATATCCTGGTTTCTATACACAGGACAATTTCTGCCAGATCTCGGAGCTTGATGTCCACCCGGTTAAGAAGCTTAGCCACCACCGTCGAATGGCGTTCCAGAATGAGATATCTAAGCTGCCCGATAGGTATTTCATTGACACGTCACCGTCTACAGAAGTGTTCAGCGAGTGGCTGGATGTGTACAAGTCTCGGTGTGCTGACCAGGGAGCGATGCCGTTTCCCGACAATTTCTTCGTGAATTACTACATCACGTCCGGGTTCTCTGATATCGAGTTCTGGGTTGTTCGCAGCCGAGATGAAGTTCTTGGTGGCGCGTTCATCGCGATTGGGGAAGGAATCGCTGACTATGGCACCAGCGCATTCACCACGGCAAGCCGGAAGTACAACCCAACCACCCATCTTTTGGATGCGTTGTTCACTCATCTCATTGGTAGAGGTATCAAGTATTTCAATTGGCAGTCGTCTAAGTCTCGTAACGATGGCACGTATCTGTACAAGCGTCGCTGGGGTGCGGAGGAATATAACCATTGTTACCTTTCTAAACCCCTAGTGGATATTGACGAGATAACCAGTATTCCGCTTGAAACGGTCAAGGAAGAGGCCAATGGATGCTACATTTTGCCGTATGGGGTGTGGGGCTGATATGCGTCGTTTGAATATTGACCCTTGTTGGTTGCGCGAGCAGTACTGTGGTAACTTTCGTACGTTTGCCGACATTGCGGCAGAAATTGGGTGCTCACACATCTGATTCCCGGTGGTTTGATGACAGTATTAATTTCGTTTGATCAGGATTGGGCGCCTGACTATATGATGACCCCAATCATCGACGACTTGATCCGGTGTAACCTGAAGTCCACGTGGTTCGTTACCAACGATAGCCCAGCCGTCCAACGTATGATCGACATGCCTTACCTGTTCGAGGTTGGGATCCATCCTAACTTCCTTCCAGATTCGACCCAGGGTCGCGACATGTCCGAGATCATGAACAACCTGTTGTCCATCGTTCCAAACGCGAAGTGTGTCCGTACACACCGGGCTTACCAGCATCATACCCTTTTGGCTATCATCGCTGATTATGGACTTGAAGTCGATTCGTCTATCTATCTCGGTGAGATGCAGCACATCAGACCGTTCGATGTTTGGTACGACGATATACATCATCTTACCAGGATCCCGTATTTCTGGAGCGAGGAAAGTGAACTGCATAAGCCTCGTCCGTTCTTTAACCCCGATTGGGGCGGATGTGGTCTAAAAGTGCTTGCGTTCCACCCGGTCCACGTGTTTTTGAACTCTTGCACGTTCCGTGGTTATCGCGTTCTTCGAAGGAATGGTCTAAATCGCACCGATGAGTTAGGTGCACGTGAATGTATCGAGTCATGGTTCGGCACTAGGAGGTTTTATGAACACGCGCTCGAAATTGCAGCTAACAAAACTCTTCTGGAAATCGCGCTTGAAAAAAAAGATTCGTAGATTCCGTGAAAAGCTCACGGAATCGTTCCGGTTTCGGTGATGTCCCTGTAGTACAGCTTGTACGTCTTGGGTCCGTGTGATCCAGAGCCTGCCGTGTCCTGCCGGAACCACTTGTCGTGCGTGACGAACTCGTCGACCTTCATTGGTGTTACCAACGCGATAGTCGTGCTGTGGGTTTCCAGGTATAGCCCGTCGTTGCTGGTGTTCGTCGCTGTGGTGTCACTCTTTATGTAGATGATTGGCGGGAACGCATCGGGCAGTTCCTGCCAGTATCCCGCAGTTCCG
>JBBACV010000016.1:0-14928 GCA_041656835.1 Acholeplasmataceae bacterium
TGTTAAACAGCGTACTTAAAATAGTTTATCAACATAATTTGGATTAACGTAGACTGTAATAGCTTTATTAATAACTTTTAATTTAAGGTTCCCTTGGGGACCTTTTTCTCCGTCAATATTCCAAGATAAGTCTTGATCAATTAAAATATCTACCTCACTAGTTTTATAATGAAAATCCGATTTAAACATCCTGCCTTTAAAGACATAAAATGGAATCATTTTTAGCCATGATAACCAACTTCGATATTTAAATATACGTATATCTATTAATCCATCATTTAATTTATGGCCATTAGTAAAACGTTTCATGCTAAAACCAGCGAGTCTATTTCCGCCAATTAATAAAATTAAATACGCTTTCGTATTAATTTTAGTTTCACCGTTAATTAAATTTACATTAATTTTATAATTTCTAAATAAATCCCTTACCCCATTAATAAAATAGCCTAAGACACCTAAGTTCTTTAGGAATTTTCTATCGATATCATATGATGTTTTTGTTAGTTTACCAATTGCTGAGGCATAGATAAAATAAGAATCATTTGCTTTATAAACATCCATTTTATGATATGAATTAGTTTTTAAAAGTAAAAGGTTTTCTTTTAACTTTTTCTTTAAACCTAACATTGTTGAGGTATCGTTAGTGGTCCCATAAGGAACGAAGAGTAGTTTGGGTCTTTCTTCTTCTTTTAAAGACATTACACTATTTAAAATCGTGTTGATGGTGCCATCACCACCCGCAATTAATAAAGTATCGTAAGTGTTTAAAGTAAGTAGCGTTTTAGGGTTAACCCCATCTTTAATAGTAACAGGACATAAATCATATTTAAATTTAAATTCGTCTAAGGTATTAGTAATAATGGGTAGATCTTTAGTTATTTTACCTTTACCAGAGTCTTTATTATAAATAACTAAGATATTCATTTTTTACTCACTTATTTTTTTTCGGTAAGCAAGATCTGATTTTACAATATCTTCTAAGTTATATAAAGGTTTAAAGTTTAATATTTCCTTAGCTTTTTTAATATCAGCAATTAAAGTTGCGGGGTCTCCTTCTCTTCTAGGTCCTAGTTCATATTTTAAAGGAAGAATTTTATTAACTGTATTAGCGACTTCTAAATTAGAATAACCATTGGTTGATCCTAAATTAAAAATATCTGACTTACCACCCTTCATTAAATACTCAGCACCTAATAAATGAGCTTTAGCTAAATCTGTTACATGAATATAATCTCTTACATTAGTTCCGTCTTTAGTATTATAGTCACTACCAAAAATGGTTAGTTTATCTCTTAATCCTAAAGCTGCTTCAATTGTGACAGGAATTAAATGAGTTAGTTGTTGTTTCTTAAGACCTATTTCTAAACTTTCATCAGCTCCCGCAACATTAAAATATCTAAAGACAACATAATTTAAATTATGAGCTAAAGATGTCCAATGAATTAATCTTTCACAAGCAAGTTTAGACTCACCATATGGATTTATCGGTTTAGTTAAATCTATTTCTTTACAAATGCCATGATCAGGTTCACCATATACTGCAGCAGTTGATGAAAAGACAATGTTTTTTACATTTGCTTCAACCATTGATTCTAATAATATTCTTACTCCCTCAACATTATTATAATAATAAAGAAGTGGTTTTTTAACACTTTCAGGAACAATTAATTTAGCAGCAAAATGCATAATAACATCAAATTTTTGACTTTTTAAAACTGCTAGAGTATCGGCTTTATTAGTAACATCTTTAATATATAATTTAACATCACTTGGAACAAATGATTTCTCACCGGTTGATAAATTATCCATAACTGATACTTTATGACCCGCTCTTTTTAATTCATAAACTGCGTGTGAGCCTATATAACCAGCTCCACCAACTACTAATACGTTCATATTCAATTCTCCTTCTTTTTATCAATATTATTATATCACGGATATTTTATATAATAAGAGATTTATTCATAAACTTATTTTTTTTATCGCATAAACATATATATAGAAATATTTAAAAAAATGACCTCAAATTTCTTTGAAGTCATTTTCATTATTTATTATTTTATTTAAAAACTAAACATGAATTGGTTTATCAATTGCACCTAACGCAGCTTCTAAGGTTAATTCTGAAAGAGTTGGATGAGGATGAATTGAATTTGCGATTTCATAAGCAGTTGCTTCACTAGTCATTGCAACTGAATATTCACTAATTAATTCAGTAGCATTATAAGCAATTATATGAGCTCCTAATACTTCTAAATATTTTTTATCAACAATTAATTTAACAAATCCTTCACGCTCACCATCTGCTAATGCTTTACCAACAGCAGCAACTGGAACTTTAGAAACTTTGTAGTCAAGTCCACGTTCTTTTGCTTCTTTTTCAGTTAATCCGATTGCAGCAATTTCTGGAGAACCATAAATTGCTGATGGAATTCGGTCATAATTAATTCCTTGGGGCTTTTTATTTAAGATATGACTTACAGCAATTATTCCTTCATAAGATGCCACGTGAGCTAACATATGCTTACCATTAACATCACCTATTGCATAAATTCCTGGGACATTTGTTTGTAGGTATTCATTAGTAACGATATTACCACGATCCATTTTTAAGTTTAAGGATTCTAAACCATTACTGTTAGCTTTAGTTCCAACAGCCATTAAAATTAAATCTGAGTTTATTGTTTCTTCTTTATCATTTAATGTATAAGTTACTTTAGTACCATCTATTTTTGTAACACTAGCACTTGTTAAAACTTTAATTCCGCTTCCTGTTAAGGCTTTATGATATGTAGTTTGAATTTCTTCATCCATCATTGAGATTACTTCTGGTAATCTTTCAATGATAATAACTTCACTACCAAATGAATTAAAGATCGTCGCAAATTCAACTCCAATGACGCCTCCGCCAACAATAACTAATTTTTTAGGCACTTCTTTAACGTTTAATAATTCACGTGAAGTAACTAATTGTTTAGCATCATAAGCTTCTTTAGCACCAGGGATTGGAGGAATGATTGCTGTTGCACCGGTTGCAATAACAACATTTTTAGTTTTTAATGTTTCTTTATTAACAACAACTTCATTTCTTGATTTAATTTCACCATATCCATTATAAACATCAACTTTATTCTTTTTCAGAAGGAAAGACACTCCGCCAGTTAATTGCTTAACGACGCGGTCTTTTCTTCCAACTATTTTGGTCCAATCAAAACCGATTTCACCGGTTGTAGTTAGGCCAAAAGCTTTTGCATTTTGAAGTGTTTCGTATGTTTTAGCTGATTTTAAAAAGGTTTTAGTGGGGATACATCCATGATTTAAACAGATTCCTCCAACAACTTCTTTTTCAACTAAAGCAACACTTGCTCCAAGTTGTGCAGCTTTGATAGCTGCAACATATCCACCTGGACCACCACCAACGACAATAATATCATATTCTTTTGACATAGTAACTCCTTAGCTTAACAACAACAAGTTAGGATTAGTTAGTAATTCTTTTATTTTAAGTAAGAATCTACCACCGTCTGCACCATCGATAATACGGTGGTCAACAGCAAGTGATAATGGTAACATGCTTGCTATTTTTATTTCTCCGTCTTTAACGACTGGTTTTTGTTCGATTTTACCTATTCCTAAGATTGCGACTTCTGGATAATTAATTACTGGTGTTCCAAATGATATTCCAACAGAACCAAAGTTAGTAATTGTAAATGTACCGTTTTGTTGTTGATCTAAAGTAATTTTTCTTTCAATTGTTAAATCAGCTAATTCTCTAATTTCTTTTGCTAATTCTAAGACTGATTTATGTTCAGCATTTTTAATGTTTGGAACAATTAATCCATCAGGAGTATCAACAGCAAAACCTAAGTTAACAAAGTTTTTAATATATACTTCATCAGTATCATGATTAAATGAAGAGTTTAGCATTGGGAATTCTTTTAAAGCTACTAAAACAGCTTTAGCAAAGAATGCCATGTATGTCAGTCTTGCCCCTTGTTTTTCAGCCATTCCTTTGACTTCGTTTCTAAATGAAACTAAGTTAGTAACATCAATTTCATCCATTAAAACTGTATCCGGAATAATTGTTTTAGAGCGAGTCATTGCATTTGAAATAGCTTTTCTAAGTCTTGTTATTTTAACTACTTCAACATCACCTTGTGGTTTTGATGCAGCAGGTAGAACTTGTGGAGCACTTGTAGTTTCTACTGGTTTTGCATCTGTTTTAGCAGGAGCTTTAAAGTTTTCTACATCATCTTTTAAGACTCTTCCTTGTTCGCCTGTTCCATTTACTTTATTTAAATCAACACCTAAGTCACTTGCAAGTTTTCTTGCAACTGGACTTGCTAAAACTTTTCCAGTTGTAGTTGTAAGATGTTCTTCTGTGGAACTACCGATTATATCATCTGATACTTCAATTTCACCAACAACACCTGCACCTTTTTCTGGAGCTTTAGGCTCTTCTTTTACTAAATCTACTTTAGCGCCTTTTTCACCTAATAAGACAACAGTTTCACCAACGTGAATAACTTCGCCTTCTTTTTTCCCTAGTTTTAAGACATGTCCATCAACTGGGGATGGTAATTCAGCATTAACTTTATCGGTTTCAACAATAACTAAAGTATCACCTTCTTTTACTGCATCGCCTTCTTTAAATTTCCACTCTAAAATAGTTCCTTCATGAATTCCTTCACCGATATCAGCAAATTTAAAGTCATATACTTCACTTGATACTTCATTAGTTTCTTCTTTAGCAGTTTCTTTTTTCGGTTCTTCAGGAACTGGTGTTCCTGTGCCATCATCTATCACAACTAAAGTTTCACCAACATGAATTACATCACCTTCTTTAGCATCTTGTTTAGTAATAACACCATCAACTGGAGAAGGTATTTCAGCGTTAACTTTGTCAGTTTCAACAATAACTAAAGTATCGCCTTCTTTAACTTTATCGCCAACTTTGAATTTCCATTCTAAAATTGTTCCTTCATGAATTCCTTCACCAATGTCAGCAAATTTAAAATCATACATATTTTATTCCTCCTTATGGTCTTTCTTTCGCAAGTTTTTTAATCATATAAGCAATTCTATTAGGTTGAGGGAAATGATAATGTTCACCTCTTGCAAGAGGTACAGTAATATCAAATCCAGTTACTCTAACCGGAGCTGCTTCAAGAGAGTAAAAAGCTTTTTCATTAACCATTGAAATTAATTCTGCGGCTGGACCATATGATTTAACCGCTTCAGTAACAACCATAAATTTACCTGTTTTCTTAACTGATTCGATAATTGTTTCTTTATCGTATGGTTGAATTGTTCTTAAATCAATGATTTCAACAGATATTCCATCTTCTTCAACTAATTTTACCGCTTTTTCAACTTCTCTAACAATTGAACCCCATGCAACAACTGTTAAATCAGTTCCTGATTTAACAACTTTAGCTTTACCAATTGGGATTTCATAATGTTCAGCTGGTACTTCTTGTTTGCCAGCACGGTAAATTCTTTTTGGTTCTAAAAATACTACTGGATCTGGATCATTAATAGCAGCAAGCATTAATCCTTTTGCATCATAAGGTGTTGAAGGAGTAACTACTTTTAATCCAGGGATTGAAGCGAATAATACTTCTAAAGCTTCTGAGTGATGTTCTAAGGCTCTAATTCCACCACCATGTGGTAATCTAAGAACCATTGGAACAGGAAATTGACCGCGGCTTCTATTTCTAAATCTAGCTGCATGAGTCACTAAGTCAGTGTATGCTGGGAAAATAAAACCATCAAACTGAATTTCAGCGACTGGAATTAAACCGTTAATAGCCATTCCAACTGCGGATCCTACAATTGCTGATTCAGCAATTGGAGTATCAAAGACACGGTTTTCACCGTATTTCTTTTGAAGGCCTGCGGTTACTCTAAATACCCCACCTTCAAGACCAACGTCTTCACCAAAAACAACAACACGTTCATCTTTTTCCATCGCCATATCTAAGGCTTGGTTGATTGCTTCTAATAAATTAATAATAGCCATAATTATTTAACTCCTTCACTTTTTAAGAATTCTTTATATTCTTCATATTGTTCTTTAAGCTCTGGTGTCCATTCATTATATGTGTGTTCAAAGATTTCTTCTAATTCAACTTTAGCACCATAACTTTCAACTTTTCTAAAGGTATCGTTAATTTCGTTATTGATTTCTTCTAAATATTTTTCTTCTTCTTTTTCTGACCAATAACCTTTATCAATTAAATATTTTTTAAATCTAGTAATTGGATCTTTTAAAGCCCATTCTTGTTCTTCTTCTTTTGTACGATATAAAGAAGGATCATCAGATGTAGTGTGTGGCCCCATACGATATGTAACAGCTTCAATTAATGTTGGACCTTCACCTTTTCTAGCACGATCGATTGCTTCTTTAGATGCTACATACATAGCTAACATATCATTGCCATCAACTTGAATAAATGGAATTCCAAATGCTGCACCTTTTTGAGCAAGTGTTTCAGCTTTACTGGCTTTACTTACGTGAGTTGAAATAGCGTAATGGTTATTTTGGATAACAGCAACCACCGGAGCATTAAATGAAGCCGCATAATTTAACCCTTCATAAAACTCACCATGTGATGTTCCACCATCACCAATTGTGAAAACAGTAACTTCATCAGTTTTTCTAATTTTAGATGCCATCGCGAGCCCAGTAGCTAAATTAGATTGTGAACCAATAATAATATTTGTTGGTAAAACTTTGATTCCTTCATCTCTAATTGAACCACGTTCATTACCATACCAATATAAATAAATTGATTCTAGTGAAACCCCACGATATAATTGAGCATTTAATTCACGGTACATTGGCGAATTCCAATCTTGTGGTTTCATAGCTGCAGCTGTTCCGATTTGAGCAGCTTCTTGACCCATACTAGGTGCATATGTCAACATACGACCTTGTCTTTGATATTGTAAAGCTTTAATATCAGCGTTACGACCTAAAACAGCAGTTTTATACATTTTTAATAAAACTTCTTTTGATAATTTAGGTTCATGTTTAGCATTCACTATCGTTCCTGCTTCATCTAAAATTTGAAACATTTTATCTTTTGATGCATCATATTTTTTAGCAATCATGATTTCCTCCTATATAAAATAATATATTTTTACTACACCTTAATTATATAATAAAAAGCCCCCATAAAAAATATGAGGCTTTTTCAAAATAATATATAATGATTAATTTGTTTTATTGTAGAATGAATCACATTATTTAAAGTTTAATCAATAACTTTTGTGAGGATATCTTTTAAGTTAAATAACTCACCATATGCACCCCAAATAAGTGCATTTCTTAAGTAATGATTTAGTTCCTTAAATTTATTTAAATTTATTTTATAACCATACTGTTTGGAAAATAAATCCATGAAAACTATTAATGTTCTAGTGTTCCCTTCTCTTAGAGGGTGGACTACCCAAAGGTCAACTAATAAGTCAGCCAAATTACTAATAAACTCAACTTTAGTAAAACTATCCCATGGCATCTTAAAATAGTAATGATCAATTTGTTCCATTTCTAAATAAATATTTTCATAATCGGCATACTCAACTAAATCATCACCTAAAATAAATAAACTATTTTTGATATTAACCGTTCTAATCTCGCCAGCCCACGGAAATACCATATTAAAAAGGGCTCTATGAAGGGCTAGAAAATCAAAACTACTTTTAAAAATCACCGGCTCTTTAATAAGTTTTAACATCGATAAGGCAAAATGTTTAGCTGTATATGCCTTTAAAATTTCTTTGTTTCTAATACCTGCAACATTAATATGAACATTAGTATTAGGATATAAATAAGGATCTCTCATAGCCCTTCTCTTTCAATCGCATAAAGTGCTGTCTCAAAATCAATTAAGTCAGTTGCATATAGTCTTAATATCTTTTTTGCATATAAACTGGGGGTTCCTCCACCAAAAGAATTATAAGTAATGGCTTTTTCTAACTCATGATATTTTTCATCATACTTAGGTTGTTTAATTGAAAAGGGTATCCCTTTTTCAATGATAACTTGATTCAAAAACATATTTACAGCATCAGAAATTCTAAGATCAAAATCCCTTAAAATTCTTTCAACTTCTTCTTTTGTTTCACTCTTTATTCTAATACTTAAAAAATTATCCTTTTTCATATTATCACCAATTATATTGTACCACATATGTGGTACATTTATTTATTAATGTTATCTTTATAAAATAAAATGTAAATGCTTTATAGTTTTGGCTTCAAATGAAGGTTATATCACTGAGTGTTTTTTCACAGTTTTTTTCATTTATTTTCAACTTTACTTTATAAATATAAGTAGTAAAATGTAATAACCTAAGGAGGATGAAATGGAAAAATATCAATTAAACAAAAACATCATGTGCATCGATTTAAAAAGTTTTTATGCTTCTGTTGAGTGTGCATTAAATGATTTCGATCCATTTAATACTCCTCTAGTCGTTGCCGATTTATCAAGAGGAAATGGGGCCTTATGTTTGGCCGTCACTCCTTATCTAAAAAAATACGGAATCCCAAATAGAATTAGAGTCTTTGATTTAAAAAAGTTCACTAATGAAACAATCATTTACGCCAAACCTAAAATGCGTACTTACATGAAATATTCTATTAAGGTTATAGAAATCTTATTAAAATACGTTTCATATGATGATATTTATGTTTATTCAATCGATGAAACATTTGTTGATTTAACTAATTACTTAAAACTTTATAAGCTATCTGATTATGATTTAACTAAAAAAATTAAAGACGATATCTTAAACACCTTGAAACTCCATTCTACCTGTGGAATTGGCCCTAATATGTTAATGGCGAAACTTTCCATGGACTTAGAAGCCAAAAACACTATTGAAGGAATCGCAAAATGGGATTATTCTGATGTTAAAACGAAACTTTGGAAAGTAACTCCTTTATCCAAAATGTGGGGAATCGGTAGTAGAAGAGAAAAACATCTAAATGATTTAGGCCTTTATACCATTGGTGATATTGCTAATTCTTCAGAAAAAAGGTTAAAGAGATTATTCGGTGTTTTAGGAACTGAGCTTTGGTATCATACTCACGGAATAGATTTATCTTTAATTCAAGATAAAGATATTTTAAGAAATAAAAGTAAAAGTGTTGGCCTATCTCAAATATTATTTAGTGACTACTACTCTCCTAACATTTATATTATTATTAAAGAAATGTTAGATGAAGTCTTAAGACGCTTAAGACTTACAAAACACAAAGCTAAAACCATCAGAATATCTTGCGGATATAATAAAGATACCGGTGGTGGTTTTAGTAAACAAACCACTCTTTTAAATCCGACTAATTCATATTATTTACTTTTAGATGAATTGTTAAACCTTTTTAACAATTCATATGATCATAATTCTCCTATTAGAAGCATTAGTATCTCATTAACTAATTTAATAAAAACTAACCTATACCAATATTCTTTATTTGAAGATCACCTATATTTAGAAAAAGAATTAAAATTATTAGAGACAATTGATTCTATTAAAATAAACCACGGTAAAAACTCCGTTAATAGAGGAAGTTCACTTGATGATGCTTCAACCATTATCGCTAGAAATAAAATGGTTGGTGGTCATAATGGATGATTATCAAGACCGTGGGATCATCAAATGGTTACCATTTGATGGTTTAGTTGGTTTTTATGATTTAATTAAGGATTTAAAATATAAATTAGGGAAAAAAGATAAACCTATTTTAAGCGATGATAAATTATTTATAATGGACTTAACTATAAAAGAAGCTTATTCTTATAAAAAAGAGGTTTTAATTAGCTACTTTAATAATGGCTATATTAAAGAAACTTTTGGCATAATTTTAAATATTGATTTAATTAATAAAACTATTTATTTAAATAACTCCTTAAAACTTCATTTAGATTTAATCGTTGATTTAAAAATGCTATAATATTTTTGAGGTGCTTATGGAATTATTAATAAAAACAATGGGTTCAGATGGTGAAGGAATTGCTTATTATAATAAAAAATTAGTTTATATTTATTATGCTTATTTAAATGAATTAGTTGACGTTGACTTAATCCTAAATAAAAGAGGTGTTTATGAAGGAAAACTACTTAAAGTAATAAAACCATCTAAACACCGTATTTCTAATCGTATTTATCATGATGCTAACCTCTTTTATTTAGACTATTTAGAAACTCTTAATTATAAACAAAGTCAAATGAATTATTTAATGCATAAATATCTTCCTAATATATCTAAAGATATAATATTAAAAAGAATTATAAAATCCCCTGTCACTTCTAATTACCGTAATAAAAGTGACCTACCAGTTTTAAATATCAACAATAAAAATAGAATTGGCGTATACAAAAGAGGCAGCAACTTCTTTATTCCAATAAATGAATCTGTTTTGGATAATAATTTTATTAATGATACTTTCAAATTAATTCTTAATTTAATGGATACATATAATATCAATTCATATGACCGAAGAAAAGACTCAGGTAGTATTGTTAGTTTATCTGTTAGATCTAATTTAGAAGGTGATCTTCAAGTTACCTTTATTACAAAAAAAGAAGTTGATTTAACTAAAATATCTAAAGAATTAAATAAAAGAAACCCTAAAATAAATAGCATTTATCAAAACTACGTTAAAAACTATAAAACAAATAGAGATATTTATAGTGGTAATTTAAAATTAATTTTCGGCGAAAAATATTTAAATTTTAAATTAGATAAATATACTTTTTTATTAACACCATTTTCTTTCTTCCAGTTAAATAGTCTTCAAACAATTAATCTATATAATTTAATAATTACTCTAGGAGACTTTAAAAAGAATGAAATTGTCCTGGATGCATATAGTGGCGTTGGCAGCATCGCAAGCTTTATAAGTCCTTTTGTGAAAAGAGTGGTTGCTGTTGAATCAATTAAAAGTGCTGTTAATGATTTAAACAAATCTCTTTCAATAAATAATATTACTAATGTTAGGTCAATCGTCGGCGACATTCATAAGATGCATAAATATATTAAAGATAAATTTGATACAGTAATTTTTGACCCTCCTAGAAGTGGTTTAAGTAAGCCATTAATTAATTTTATTAAAAACAGTAAAATTAAAAAGATTATTTATGCTTCTTGTAATCCTGAAACATTATTTAGAGACTTAAAAATATTTAATGATACATATAAAATTGTTTCAATAACACCAATTGATATGTTTCCTGGAACTAGTCAAATAGAAAGTGTTGCCTTACTTACTTTAAAATAACTTTCATTATTTATAATATTTCTTTCTTATTAAAACTAACTTGACATAATCTCCTTTTTAAGTTAGACTATACATACCATAAAGAGAAGGCGAGAGACAAGCTCAATGACCCTTCAGCAACCTGCAAAATGCAAGGTGCTAATGCTTGATTGATGGATTAATATAAGTGCACTTATGTTTACGCCATCATATCGATGGCGTTTTTCTTTTTGGTAGAAAAGAGGAAAGAAATGAATACTATTTTAAAATGGTTATTAAAAGTTCAGCACGGAGAACTTATCATAACAGAAAAACAAGTAAGTAAATTTGCCCCAGTGAACCGAGTTTTAGAAGGTGCTGGTTGGTATGAGATTGATACAATTAATGTAAAAGGCACCGATTATATGTATGTTTATGAACCAAGCGAAAGAAATACGAAAAAATCTAAAATCTTAGTTTCAAAGATTTCAGATGAAAGTATCGTTGATTTAGATAAAAGCGATAAGAAAAATATGGAAGAGATTGCCATACGACTTCTTGATTTCAAAGATAACATTATAAATTAATATTAAATACATTAATTTTTTTAAATTATATTTAAACAATTTCTATTTAATTTATACAAAAATACTAGTGCACTAGTAAATTTGTATAAAATTATGTATAATATATGTGAGGTGATTATTTATGTATAAACGAACTCTGAAAAAAGAAATCGAAAAATTAATCAAACAGTTTCCGGTTGTTTTAATTTCTGGACCAAGACAGGTGGGTAAGTCAACCTTGGTTCACCAATTCACTCATAACGGCTTTTCTTATGTTTCATTAGATAACTTGAACATACGAGCATCTGCTAATGCTGACCCCCTACAATTTATTCAATCTTACAAACTACCTTTAATTATTGATGAAGTTCAATATGAACCTAAGTTATTTGATGTTATTCAAAGCATAGTTAATCAAGAGAGAATCGGAAAAGGCGAAGCAAACGGATTATTTATTTTAACTGGTTCCCAAGAAATAAACTTGGAAAAAGGAATTGAATCTATGGCTGGTAGAGTTGCAATTATAAACATGTACGGATTATCTTTAAGTGAACTTCATGGTGTTGAAGAGTTACCCTTTATTCCATCATTCAAAAGAGCAAATGAAAGAAAAGATAACTATATCATTAACAAAAAGGAAGTTTTTGAATTAATTGTAAGGGGTTTTTTACCGGAATTACACCGCAACAAAAATATTGATTCTGAAATTTACTTTCAATCATACGTTCAAACGTATATCGAAAGAGATGTTATGCAAATTATCAACATTAAAGACAAACTTTTATTTCAAAGCTTTTTAAGATACATAGCCGCACTAACTGGTCAGGAATTAATCACAAGCCATATCGCAAAAGCATTAAACATTAGAAATGAAACCGTTAATTCTTGGTTATCCATTTTAATTGCATCTAAAATTATATTTCTGCTATATCCTTATAACGAATTTTCTTTAACAAAAAGAGTAATTAAAAGACCTAAGATATATTTCACAGATACTGGCCTTGCCGCCTATTTAGCTCGATTAAGTCATCCTGAAAATCTTGCTATTAACAAGTTTTCAGGAGCTTTTTTTGAAACATTTGTTATAAACGAGATCATGAAGTCTTATACAAATAACGGGAAAACTTTTCCTGGTTTTTATTATCGTGATAATAATCAAAATGAAATTGACTTAGTGTTAGTTAGCCAAGGAAAAATGAATCTTATTGAAATAAAAACAGGCATGTCTTTTAATAAGAGTGATGCTAATGTTTTTAACATCCTAAATAAAACTAAGTTTATTAAGGAAACCCATGCAATAATCTCATTATCCGATCGAGTTTATTCAATTGGTAAAGATATCTTTGTAATACCAATTCAATCAATTTAACTCACTTTAATTACTTTACAATATACTTTGTTTTTGAGGCTTTACCATGTTTAACAATTTTTTTATCCTTTAACCAACCCTCAATCAAATATCTGGCCTGATATTGAGTAATCTTTAAATCATGTTCCAATTCTTTTCTTGTGAAAAATGGTTTAGTTAAAAGATAATTATCTTCATCAAAATAATAGTAATAACTATTTTCTTCTAAAACTTTCTTACCAAACTTTATGACAACATTAACTCCATGAACCGTATCAAGTTCAAAAAGTATTGGATTCATATACTCTTTTTCTAAAGCATCATTAGCTCTTAAGATCCCAGACCCCCAGTTATCAATGATGCCCAGTTCATAAAACAAATCACTTATATTAGGATTTCTTAATTTTGAAATCCCTTTTAAAGCATCACTTAGTTTTAAGCCATCATAAAATGCTCCAGGCGAAAAAACTTCAATCCGATCATCAAATATGCTTATTTTTATGGGCATTTCATCTAAATAATTTCGATGAATAATCGCATTAGCGATTATTTCTCTAATTACTACTTCTGGTATTTTATAATTAGGCTCTCTATAAATACCAAATTTAAATCCATCTTTTAATATTTCTAATAATTTTGATGTTGTATCTTGATATTGCTTCAAAATCGAACCTTTAATTGAAATATCATCGTAAAAATTGACTTTATTAATTCCTTTAAAAATTCCAATTCTAATATAACTATAATCAAATGGATTATTAAGAAATAACATTAAGCCATTTGTTGGATATAGCTTATCTAATTCTTCTTTTAAAAGATTCATACCAATTAATTTAGGGATTGTAATTTCTCTTTTTATTTTACTACTTTGATTTATCGTTTTTAAAAAATCGTCTAACTGATTTTCAGAAATTTCAACTTTCTTGTTTTCAGACAAATACCTTTGATGAGTAAAAAATTCATTTTGTTGATTTAAAATAAATTCTCTTATTTGACTTTTTGACGCTATTTGGTCGGTCGAACCATATCTAACATAAGTGCCTTCACCTATACCTAACCCAGTTATATAATAAGGTTTTTTGATTCCTTTTGAAACTCTAATAATAGCAATATCAACGTTTTTAACGTTTTGGAATAAAACTTCTATTATTGGTTTTAGTTCAAATATTGACATCAGATTATATCAAAGATTTTATAACTAATAAATATGAAGGATACGTAATTCCTGTTTCATAATAACTTTTATGATGAAACGATATAAAATTAATCGTTGCATTTTTGGAACGATAAAAAAATAGTCGTTGCATTTTTGCAACGACTATCACTTTATCTTTTTAGGTTTATAAATTACATAAATCATAAATGAGATGAATAAATAAATAGGAATCATTATTATATATATAAAATAATCTTTTTCAACATCAATTAATAATTTAATTGATAACCCCAAAGTCCATATAAAGACAGTTAGGTATATGTATATCCAAATAATTTTTTTATATGCTAAATAAAAGATTAGTAAAACAAGTGATGTTAAAGGAATACTAAAGATAATAACATGCCAAGCCTTATAATCTACATTTGTTATCTTTAAAATTCCATAAATTAAAAGTCCTAAGAAAAAAACGATTGATGCATAAAAGTAAGCCAAGACATGCTTATCTTTTATCAAAATAAAAGGTTTTTTTCTTTTTTTAATTAAACTATCTAAACTGATTCCAAAAAGAGAGGCCATTTCATTTAAGACAAAAATATCAGGTACT
>JBBACV010000017.1:0-14284 GCA_041656835.1 Acholeplasmataceae bacterium
TACTATATATATAATATATATATAATAATATATATTCATTTAATGTATTAGAGAGTATTTTTTGAGTGTTATTAACTTCTTGAAGCTTCCTTCAGTTCCTGAAGGTGTGTACAGTAAGTGCGTGGTGTTCACTTCCTGTAAGGGCGTTTATTTGGGAGGGCGTTTTAAAGTGAATACATAATCACCTTTCACCCATGCCCCATGCATAACGAATAAAAAGCTTGACACCCGGAAAGGATCCCTATATATAAGGAGCATCGGCCCAGGCCACGGCCTGAAACGGCCGGCGCGAAGTGTACTTGACCCGCCCAACTACACTTCCCACGGAATAACAAAACAAAGGCGGATGCGACTAAAGTCGCAGAAAGGGAAAAGATTATGAGAGACAGTAGAATTGTAAAAACATGTACTGAGTGTGGGCGAGAGTACTACAGTGACACAGTAAACTACAACTACACCTTCTGCCCGGGGTGCGAAGTAAACAGAGAAAAAGATTGTAGTACGCCGCATGCTATGCTTCGCCAGCAAATAAACATTATGGCGAGTGTATTGCTGTGGTAGTGGAGTTGAGCCAGGGTGCACACTTGTGTGCTCTGGCTCTTTTTGTTCACAAGTACAGCAAAAGGAGGAACTTGAGTATGAAATGCAAATGCGGTCAAGAAATGAAAGTAGCTCGTGATTCTATGGTGTTCTTAGGTGATGAAATACAATTGATATTGCACTGTAAGAAGTGTAACAAGTTTAATGTAGTAGCCTATGCTACTCCAGTAGTAGTTAAAGTATTTACAGAGGAGGAATACTATGGGAAAGCTTGAGTTGACAGCAGAAGAACTAAGTATCCTCAAGAGACTTGGTATGTTAGAACAGGTCAAGTCTCTGGTAGAACAGAAGCGGCGCTACAGGTCGAAGGTTGACCGCAGTAAGAAACCTACTGTACCACAAGCTCCGCCAAAGACTCTGCAACACAACTACACCTGTCGGCTTTGCGGAAGTGTCCACACAAAGTACTTTCAGGCAACAGACAGAGACGGCTACCGCCAGTACAATCAGTGCGAAGTTCCACTTCCCGCCGGAACTAAAGTTGAGCTGCGGGAGTACGCTGTGCCGAAGTGCTGCAAGTGCCGCGAGGTACTGTACAAGATGAGCCAAGACCAGCTTGTGCGACTCGTACTGAAGAACGCGAAGTAAACAACAACAACGAAAGGAAAAGGAACATGGAACAGACCAGTAGGAACGAACAGACAAGCGAGAATACCACAGTAACGCCGAAAGAGTTCACGGAGAATCTGCAAGAAGTCCTCGACATAGTGAACGACGGAAGTGGAAGTGTAGGAGCGATTGTAAGTCCGTTGTTCATAATCGGAAGACGGAACAGGTTCGCTGCATTTGCGGTCAACTCCCTTGGGGACAAAGTCCACTACATTCTCGCAGATGGCATGAGACTTGACAAGCGTGGAGTCCCGACCGTGGTACTTCACTCCGACAATCCAATTCAGTTCGAAGGTGCTGTTCTTGAATTCCAGCGTATGCTGGAGGAAGCCGAAGCAAGAGTATTTGGTAAGTGGACTAAGAAGGAGGAGGTGGAGAATGAGAACAAGTCTTCTTGAGGCACGGACTCTGGCACTCGTGGCCGGGTGTAGTTTCTTCCTCGGCGCACTCGCAGCGATCCTGCTCTTTTCGAGGCTCTCGCAGAGTATGGGATTCTAACACACTACCGGGCGGCGGCTACAGCCAGCGCCGCCCAGAAAGGAGTCAACCATGAACTCAAGCAAGCTAACCTGCAAGGCTTTCGACAAAGAAGAGTACATCGAGTACTGCATTCCACTGGAAGACTGCCAGAAGTGGGCTGGAGAAAGAATACTGAAGTACGGTGGGCTGCAAGCGCAGAAGTACTGGGGTGGCGTCAGATTCTACAAGGACGGTGAACTTGTACTCATTATCACACCGCAGTATCAAAATGAAACAGACTGCAAGAGAGTGCAGAAGGAGTTCTTCGGCAAGTAACACTTACTAGCTGAAAGGAGTTGAATATGAGCAGATTGTATTCGTGGACAAAGTCAAGTAAACGAGTTACCACACTCGGCTCGAACACAGAGCTTTCGTGCCACCTTACAACGTGGGGCAAAGGAGTCAAGGTGACTGCACGTGTAGTCGACAACGAAGTCTTCTTCAGCGTCTTCTTGACCGAAGGAAGCGTGTGTAAGTACACTGAAGGGAAGACACTACAGCTCGTATACAGTACAACAACGCTGCCAAAGAAAGGAGTTTCTGATGACAAAGCAGGAAGCGATTAGTGTGATTCTGTCCGACAAAGAACACTACAGGACAAGCCTGAACTACGCGGTTGGCTACTGCCGTGCAGCTCGCAGTATGGAAGGCGACGAACTTCGAGTTCAATGTCTGTACATACTGAACAACATCGTGCACTGGCGGCACCCGCTGGCAAAGCAGGTGCGCGCTGCTCTACGAGGCAAAGGCGAATAAACCCCCCCCCCCCCCCAGTGTGACCCAAGCCACCACACTTGGGTCACACTATACCACAGAAAGGAAAAGAACATGAGTCAAATCACAACAGATGTAAAGGAACTACAAGACGCAGAGAACACTGGAGTGGAGTTCGGAACTCGGGTTTCCAAAGTCTACTTATTCGGCGACTCCCGCTACGGCGCGTATGCAGTAGCAGGCAGAAAGACTGGCGAACTCTTCTACATCATCGCCGACGGACTTCCACTAAAAGAAGGAAAAGACCAGCCGGAAGTTCTTCTTGTGACAGAGGAAAAAGAACAGTTTTTCCTTCTCCTCGTACTCGTTGTAATCTACTACGCACTCAATGGAAACTTTGACAAAGTCAACTGGAAGCTCGGAACGATAGAAGACTAAGGAGGAGAACACTATGATCTCACTAAAGGAGACAAAGGCAAAGATACTGAAACTCGGCTTGAGTACAGAGGAACTCCAGTACCAGCTTCGTGCCTGCAATCAACTTCTTGCGTACTACAAACGTGGTGTGCAAGGCTTGGACTACGACTGTGTTTTATGTGGAAGTAGTAGAGTAATCTTTAAATCACTGTCAAACGCAGAACACTACTGCCACGTCTGCCCGTGGAAGTTACTAGAAGGTAAGACTTGCGGTACTTGGTACAGGAAAGTGTACACACGAGGTGGTATAGCAGACTTGTGTGACAAGCGCAGACTTCGCGAACCAGAGTTCTGTGCTCGTAGAACAGCTATGCTGTCCAAGTGGATTCGCCGGTACAATGCAATCCTGAAAGAAAGACTAACAAACGAAAGGAGTAGCAATATGGACCTTCTTACACTGAAGCAAACGCGAGAAAGAGCCGAGCACCTTAGTACAGCTAACCTCGAACTTCTTGTTGCGGCGCAAAAGGACTTGCGGCACTACTACAAGCACGGAACCTACAAGAAGTTCACGAAGTATAACACGAACAGAGCCAACTGCATTTTCTGCGACACAGTAGAAAACATAATAGGCCGTTACAGTGGAAAGTGTCCCTCTTGCTCATGGACTATACTTACTGGAAAAACTTGCATGACTTGGTATGAAGAACAGTTTCCTTTGGTAAAAACAGACTATAGCGAGCCAACTCTTACAGACGCCCGAATGCAACGACTTCCCAAGTTCACTTCCATGCGAATCCAGATGCTGGATAAGTGGACAAGGAGACTGAATGCAGTTATCGCGCGGCGTAAGGGACTTCGTCCCACAAAAAGAGACACTCCACGTTACACGCACGACTGTACAAACTGCACATTCCTTGGACAGCACAAAGAGTTTGACTTGTACGTATGTGCAGTAGACAAGAAGATCAATACTGTAGTTGCACGGTACAGTAGTGTTGACTCCGACTACGTTAATGGACTTACCTTTGCAATTAATTACAGAATGGGAATGTTTAAAAGAGACAAGAATATTAGTGCACTCGAAAAGGCACTGACAAGAGCAGAGAAACTTGGTTTTGTTGTCTGACAAACGAAAGGAGTACGTATGACACAAAGAGCAGGTACAATTGTCTTCGGGAACATTCGTGCAGTTATTATCAACTACGCTGGAGTCGAGGACTCTGACACGAAAACCCCGTGGATTGTGTCTGACAGCTACTGCGGCGGCCTCTACTTTGGTTCCGACCCGCTGGAAGCAGTTTCCGGGTACATTTCGCAGGTAAAACACAACAACAGCGTAGTGCTGTTTGTTGGGAGAATGTGACACAAATACAAACCAGTGCAGCAGCAGCGTAGCTGCTGCACTTTCTTTGAAAGGAGAACAGTATGGCATACGATGACATTCACGCGCAGATAATGGACTTGAAACCGGGGCAGGAGCTTGTACTTGAATTCGAGAATACCAAGCTACTGCAATCGGTTCGCTTTTCTATTGCGAATAGCATGAAGAAGTACGCAGAACACGTTTCGCCGGAGTTCGCAAGTATGATTCACGCACGAAAAGAGGGAAACAAGATCGTGGTGAAGTTACTTGAACCCGGTACACCGACACCCGGCGTGAAGGCAGTACTGACCGAAAAGGAGGAGGAGGAGTAACTATGCTGAACTTAAAAGAGTGTGAAAGAAACGCAAGCAAACTTACTGAAGAAGAACTACGTGGGCTTTCAAATACAGTCTACTACCTACGGTACTTTTATAAGTACGGGAAATACCCAAAAGAGCGTAAAGTAGTAAACATTCCACGTCCTTGCGTCTTGTGCAAAAATGCAGAAAGACTTGCATACAAGTACAGGGAAGTTCAGTGTTATGCGTGTCCGTGGTATCTTCTTGAGAACATGCACTGTTCTGATTGGTTCATTGAAGTCTACCACGGACCAAGTAAGTGTACTATATCGCAATTTCGGCATATCCGACAACCACACTTCACCGCAGTCAGAATTAAGATGCTTGACAAGTGGTTTCGGCGGCTCAATGCACTTGCGAACCGAAGACGACAGGGAAGAGACAAGTACACACTGAAGAGAAAGGAGGACTCATGAGCACTATTGTTCGCTCATGGCTAGAGCGAGCTGTCTTTGAACTCTCCGACGGCGAACAGCTGTTTCTCGAAAGTGCAGATGCGCAAAGTGCAGGACGCTTGAAACGAGAGTTTGTGAAAGAGTACAGTGCGATGCAGAGCAGACTCGGCATCGAGCTTCCTACGCTCCAGTTCACTGCGTTGCGAAAAGACTCCCGGTTCTGGCTCTGCATTACGAAGAGCAAAGTAGACTTGTCCGTCGGGTACAAGAAGAGTGCCGAAGGCACTGTCAAGCGACTCACAATCTCGGCCCCGCCGAGTATACCAGAGAAAGGAAGTGAATGATGTGCGTGATTATATTTGACAAGTACACAGACAACCCAAGAAACTTCACTCAGCCGCGAGACACTCCAGTACTTGCTTACAAAGTCTTTCGGATGCATAGTGGTCTACCCAAGCCTATTTACAACAACTTCAACTTCAAAATAGCTACTGCAAACATAGACCGCAAGGAGTCAATAAACTTGCGTCCGCAAGTAAAAGAAGGTCTTTTGTCTAACACCAACATATACGTAGAAGGCATGAGTAGTTTCGCAGAAATAGAGTTTCCCGCCGGGTTCTTTTCCTTTAAAACTCTACCAGCCGCACTGGGATACTGTAGAGGTCTACGACCATACTACAATGCCATTGTCAGAAAAGTCCTACTTCTTGATGTTATTGGAGAATACCAAAGTACCGTGGGAGAAATCTACTTGTCTAAGATTCTCTACATTGTCTCGGAGAAAGACGAACAACTCACCTAATGGTATAGAAAGGAAGTGTAGAATGAACAAGTACACAGACATTGATACTTTTAGGTTTGTACTAAATTCAGCACTTGCTGAACTTCCAGAAGAAGAAATTACCAGACTTCAAACTGATGCAGTTAATGTGTTAAACAATAATACAAAAGCCGCACTTGATGTAATTGCACTTCTCTTCGTGCGAAATTACCTTGATATTGAAGACTACTTGCAAATGAAAATACAAGTAGGAATTAAAGCCTTAGCTCCGAAGGAGGAAGAATGAACAACTTACTAAAGCCAATGAAAGCAGTTCCACTAACACCGAAGGTGTTTGTGAAACACAAAGGTACTTTGACAAAGTACATGACGCAGCCGAAGTTCCGTGGTGTCCGCTGCCAAGCAGTTGTCGGAAGCAAGACCACGCTCTTCAGTTCACTCCACCACGTGCTCCCGCACCTCCCACACATAAACGAACAACTACAGTGTTGTTTTCCGGCAGGAATCTACGACGGAGAACTCTTCTCCTTCGCCCTAAACCAGCAGGAGATCAACTCTGTTGCGCTTCGCAAGAAGAACCTGCATCCAGACTACGAAGTAGTCCACTACTACATCTATGATCTCGTACCTTGGAATGATAGTCAAGTCTTTCAGACAGCGTACTTCAGAATGCAGCGCCTACACGAAGTCTTTGACTTCTTGTCGTTGTCAAACTTTAACATGCACCCGCACATCCACTTAGTCCACACAGACTTCGCCACGGACTACTTTGACTTTCTCCAGAAGACAAACAACTACCTCGAACAAGGTTACGAAGGCGGAGTACTGCGGATCGGCAGCGAACACTACCGGCCAGGGAAGACTACTGCGATGTACAAGTACAAGCCGAGCGAGACAGACTCGTACCGTGTCGTCGGAGTCTCGGAAGCTATTGCACTTGACGGCACTCCCAAAGGAATGGTCGGCAGCTTCAGAGTTGTGGACAAAGAAAACAACGTGTTCTCCGTAGGAGCCGGCAGACTAACGCACCACGAACGTATCAAGTACTGGAACCAGCGTAGTATGTTCTACTCCAAGCCAATCTACGTCCTTGTTGCACACGAACCGTACAATAGCTCACGTGGAGTCCCGAGTTGTGCAGCTGTAGTTGGATTGATTGGAAGTGGGGAGGAAAAGGAGTCTCTTGTGTAGGCGCTTAAAAGATTTTTAAGTGAATACCAAAGGAAATTTTTTAATGAAACGATGAAAAAACCCTTGACATATCCCCAGCCGCCCTATATATTAAGGTATGCTTTCCAATAGGGAGGATTCACATATGTCAACTAAAGTTGTAAACGTCCAGACTACACTGGACAGGGACGTACACCGGGTTCTCTTCTACTACGCCAGAGGGCATCCGGTGTACAAGAACCTACGGAACTACATTCGTTTCATCTTAAACCAGCAGGCACAACGTCTGCTACAACAACAGGAGGAAGAACATGACTGAGCAAGAAAACATCGGAACAGAAGAACTGGACGGCATGACGGAAGTACTGGAAGACGAAGGAAACAAGAGAACCAAAAGAGTCACGAACGACTATGACTCGAAGCCCGGAATCCTTATCATGACCGTGGCTGGAGCTGACGGGCCGCCGCTGGAGTTTGACCCCAGTGAACTGCCTGCCGACTACTTCAAAAAGCTTCCTGCAATGGCAATTGCAGTGAAGCTCGGCAACATCGTGGCGCGGGAGAAAGAACCCAGTGCAAGTATTGCCGCTGTAACTGCCGCGTGGGAAGACATGAAGACCGGCGTCTTCCAGACAAAGAAGAGTACTGACAAGGTGAAAGTCAGTAAGAGTCAGCTGCTTTCCAAGCTGGAAGCACTGTCCCCGAAAGAACGTGCAATTGCAGAGAAAATCCTTCAGGGGATTCTCGGATAGCTGCCGCTCCGAGTCTGCTTTTGCTTGGGAGGACTACAGTTTACAACCTGCTGTAGTCCTCCTTCCTTCCAATGAAAGAAAGAAAGAGAAAGAGAAGAAAATGCCATTTCCAGAATGTAAAGTCTGCAAAGAAAAACTTCATTTTAGCAACGAATACTTCAGTTACTATTGTCCTAAGTGTAATACTTGGTCTATGCCAGTATGTCCTAATCCAAATTGTCATTGGTGCAAAGACCGCCCGGAAACTCCACTGCCAAAGAAGGAGAAAGACTAATGAGCACAATAGACGACAACTTCTCACACTGTACTACATGCAACACAGTACTAACCTACAGTTTTAAGTATGACGCAATGTACTGCTCTAAGTGTAATACGTGGGATACTCCACGTTGTCCTGCTGGACTGCATTGTGTGTTTTGTGATAACAGGCCAGAAACTCCATTACCAAAGAAAGAAGAAGATTAATGGACAGTACACTTCTACGAATCGACAATACCATTCGCTCCTGCGCGAACACCTGCCTGCGAAAGTACTATTTCGAATACCAAAGGCATCTTGTTCCACTTGCAGGTTCCACTGCACTACGCTACGGCATCTGCTGGCACGCCGCAATGGAGGCAGTCTACAAAGACCTGCATGACGGCAACTTTAGCCCAGAAGGGACTGGTGCACGGGCCATCGTAGCTGCGGCGCAAGCGTGGAAGGAGTACTCCGCCTCGGCGGACTTCTACGACGACTACAGGACGTTCGAGAACCTCGCAGAGTCACTCTCACAGTACATGAACCACTATACCGCAGAGTTCGCCGACGTTCGTGTACTGGAGCTTGAGAAAGCCTTCGCAATTCTCATGACTCCAAGTCCGAATCAAGCAAAGTTCTACGGAACCACTCCTTTCTACTTCACCGGAAGACTTGATGGCCGCGTGGAAGAGTTCGGCGCAGAGTGGGTTCTGGAGAACAAGACTACAGGGCGCAACTTGCCGTCTGCTCGTGCACAGCTCAACCGTAGTGCACAATTCGTCGGCTATGCCTACGCGAGTGGACTCTCGCAGGTCATGGTGAACTTCCATCAGCTAACATCTACGAAGTCAAAAAAGACTGGCGAGTACGGAAAAGTCACGATCAACTTCAGTCGTGACCCGCAAGTCTACACGCCCGAAGTCGTAGAAGAGTGGAAAGACTCTTTGTTCGAAACCGCAGGTAGAATACAAAACGCAATACACCACGACAACTTCCCACCAAACTTCGACAACTGCTTCCAGTTCGGACGTTGCCGCTACGCGAACCTTTGTGAACAGTACGTGCACCCGACTAAAGTGAACACGGAAGGCTACACTATCCGCGAACCGTGGGACGTGGCAAAAGAACTCTTTTAGGAGGAAAGAGTATGCAAGTAAACAAGAGTATCTTTGGCTGGAGTTATCCGCCCGGTGGAGTTCCGCCGGAACCCGGGCCACCACTAAATCCTGTAGTATGCAGCATCTGCGAGAACCCGCTTGAGTTCACCAAGGACGACGATGTGTACTACGTTAAACCGTGCACGGAGTGCACGCTACTTCGAGAGGAGGTGGAACTTAGTGAAGAGCGCAAAGGATGTTAAACTCGAAACTACATTCTGGAAAGGAATAGTTACTGGCGACTACGGTACTGGGAAAAGCAGCTTTGCTGCGAGCTTCCCTACACCGGGTTTCGTTTTCGACTTCGACGAGGGAATCGAACTCTACCGGGGGAAGGACTTTGACTACGAAACATTCGAGCGTAGTCCGAAAGGCTGGGTAGAGTTCACGAAAGTCCAGAAGGAGATCGCAGCTCTCGCCGCAGGCGGCAAGTACAAGACCATTATACTTGACTCCACTACAAGCATGGGCGACATTGCAATGGCCCGGGCGCTCCAGTTGGACCCGAACCGCAGTAACGAGGGCGGCCCAGTGTGGAACATACACTACTCCATTCAGCGGAACCTGATGGAGCCAAGGCTCCGGGAGTTCACCACGTACCCCGCAAATGTAGTCGTTATCTGCCACTTGAAACTTGACAAAGACGAGAAGACTGGCTCGATAATTGCAGTCAACCCGTTGCTTGTAGGGCAGCTCGCGGAGAAGGTTCCCGGCTACTTCGGAGAAGTGTACTTGGCTTTCTCGAAGCGAACTAAGGACGGAAAGACAGAGTACGTCGTCCGAACGCAACCCCGCGGCCTGTACAAGGCCCGCAGTAGACTGAGTGGACTCCAGAGGATTCTTCCCGAAGAGTTCCCGAATGACTACAATGTTATGATGCAGTACATTAAAGACGCCGCAATTGCGGAAGAAAAGGAGAAGTAGCATGAGTACACGTTATGGACTGCGAATTGGGGACATTGGAGTAGAGTTTCCGAGTCGAGAAGAAAGACAGAAGGCCCTTCTTGCATTCACCGCCGGAGTGGATGTAAGAATCAAAGACAGAGGACACAAGTACATTCCCGGCACTGGCAACTTTTCTGTGTACGAACGGGACTCGAAGGAAGACGTTGTAATCTGTACTGTCTGTAAAGGCGACTTCCTTACTGATTCTTGTACAGAACGAGAGTACCCGATCAAGCACTCCTACTGCAAGGACTACAGCAGTGACACCAACTACATCTGTGATGCTTGCTACGCGAAGCAGATGAAGGCGAAAGAGCTTTTCGATGCGAAAGCACTTGTCGCAAGCCAAGAAAACTAACACAACACACTTGAAAGGAAAACAACATGACTGAGTACGAAGACAATGCAATTGACACCGGCGACCTGGACTTTAACGTGGAAGAAGACTATGTTCCCGAACTCCTTCTTCCAAGCGGCACGTACTTCGGCAACGTGATCGAAGTGAAACTTGACCCCGCAACTGCAATCATCACCTTTAAGATTGCACTGGAAGGAAACGAGGACAGAATGATGTCGGACGGACAGACTCCTGCGGATGGTACACATGTGTACTACAAAGTCTGGCTGCCGAAAAAGTCTGATAAGGGCGAGCTTACTTCGAATGGGAAAGACAAGTACCAGATGAAAGTAAATGGACTCCGCAAGGCGCAGAAAGACCTCGGCATCGACATGAATACAGTCAACGAGATCATGAATGCAATCGAGAACTCCACGTGGATTGGCCTGTCTGGCAGAGTCACGACAAAGCTGAAGAAGGTCAACGACGACTTGTACACTGACGTTCGGCGGTTCCAAGTGACCAAGACCATCGAGTAGTCACAGCCAGCTAATGCAAACTGATTGCAGGAGAGCAGACTCGCGAAGCTCTCCTGCACTTCTATTTCTGGAGGAGAAATGAAGCTACAAGACATTGACAGGGCAGTTGCGCTAAGGAAAAACATAAAACAGTGGGAGAGCGAACTACAGCACATCTCTCAAGCTCCAATCATGGAGCTGTCAGTCTACACTAACGGCCATAGCTGTTTAGCCTTAGGCATACGACTAACAGCAGAGCACCGCGATGCACTTCGTGCGCTCCTGAAAGTACACCTTGAACAGTGCATTGCAGATGCAGTTGCCGAACTGGAGTCGTTATGACACCACAGACAAGTCACTTGAAGCTGCGCTTCGCAAAGTACGTTCAGATCGACATACTCCAGTATCTTTCTCGAAGAAACTCCGACATCATCGTGAAGAACTCGAACAGGAAACTAAAGCGTGTCTCGAAAGCCACGAAGAAGGAAGACAAGTACATCACAGTCAACGCAGAAGAACTCGCTGTTCTTCGTAAACTTGGACTTGCATAGCAAGGAAAGGAAACAAGATGAACTTTGGAAATCCGAACAGACCACAAGTACCCCGCATTAACATCACCGACAAAATGCTCCAGGTTTCCAGTGCAGTGGAGTGTCCTGTCTGCTACAGTAACATCTGGTTGCAGTCAGTCTCCCTTCGGCGCGTGAGCGCAATTGCAGTGCCCGAGCTTCCTGCTGACGTCCTCCTCAATACACCACGGTACATCTGTGCGAACTGCGGTGAAGTAATCGACGGCGCGGGAAACCACTTGCCCGGCGAGATGAAGGAAATCCCCGACACTACTCTCAACGACTAATAGGAGGACATTGTGCTTCCAAATATACTTGAAGGTCCACAAGACGCAAGAATCATGCTCGTTGGAGAGGCGTTTGGGAAAGAGGAAGAATACGCACAGAAGCCTTTCGTTGGTACAGCAGGGAAGACCCTCTCTAAGTTGCTCGCAGCTGCCGGAATCAGCCGCAGCAGCATACTTATCACAAACGTAGTTAGCGAAAAACCACCAAAGAACGACATTGGTATATTCTTCAAAGACTCCAAGCACGTCGTTCCTACAGAGAAGCTGTCACTTTATGTCAAACAACTAAAGGAGAATATCGAAAGAACGCGGCCGAACATAGTCGTGGCGCTCGGCCGCACTGCACTCTGGGCACTCACAGGAGAAACCAACATAACGAACGTCCGTGGCTACCTGCTGGAGAGTACTCTGGTCCGCGGACAAAAGGTCCTCCCGACCTTCCACCCACAGTACGTGAACTACAACTGGAAGGACCATGCAGTAGTTGTGATGGACTTTAAGAAGGCGCTCCGCGAGTCCAGTAGTCCGAAAATCCACTACCCGAGACCCTCGGTCCTGCTGGAGTCCCGTCCCGGCGTCTTCGTGGACTACTGTAAGTACCTGCAACACGAGCACAAGGAGCCAGCTGTACTGGATCTTGAAACCTTCACGAACGGAATGCACGTGGACGTGATCGGTCTCGCGGAGTCAGAGTCCAAGTGTATTTCGTTCAAAGTCCTCGAAGGCGAGCGCGTCCTCCACTCTCCACAGGAGGAGGTCCGGGTCTGGACTGCACTGGAGCAACTGCTCCAAGCAAAGCCCATCGTGATGCAGAACGGCAAGTTCGATGTCGGAATCCTACTCCACCACAACGGCATCCTTGTACACAACTATCACTTCGACACGCACGTCGCTGCACACGTGTGCTTTCCCGAGCTTCCACGAAGTCTCGGCTTCCTTTCGAGTATCTGCCTGAACGTACCGTACTGGAAAGGAGATCATAAAGACCCAATGTACAACGCCTTCGATGTACTGAACACCTACGGCGTGTATAAGTTCCTCGACAAGTGTCTCGACGACATGCAGCAGAGACATGTGTTCCAGTATGAAATGGCGCAGATCTACCCGGCAGTGTACCTCGAACTGAACGGCTTACTGGTGGACCAAGACAAGCGAAGTGAGCTTCTTGCAACTGTCGAGACAAAGATCACAGATGCAGAAGAAACCGTGTACAACACGCTTGGGAAGAGGATCAATCTCAATAGTCCACTGCAATTGCAAGGAGTTCTCTATGTTGACCTCAAACTTCCAACGCAGTACAAAAGACGAAAGAGCGTAGAAGAAGTTAGAAAGGTAACTACTGACGCCGAAGCTCTTAACTCACTGCTCCGCACGACGAAGAACCCAGTACTCCACTCGATCCTTGAGTACAAGAAACTCACGAAGTTGAAGAGCTTCCTCAACATCGAAACGCGCGAAAACAGAGTGCACACATGCTACAATATAACCGGCGCTACAAGTATCCGCAAGAAGAAGGGCCTCGTAGTAGACGACGAGGAAAGCTACAGTGCCTTTGGCCGCTGGAGTTCCAGCGCAAGTATCATACTCCCGTATGGAAGTGGGAACTTGCAGAATATTCCAGAGGAAGCTCGAACTATCTACACTGTCCCCGAAGGCTTTACGATAGTACAGGCCGACTACATTCAAGCCGAAGCAGTAGTTGTAGCCTACATCATAGGAGACGTTCGCCTGATACAGATGTTCCGCGAGAGTTACGGCTGCTCCGCAGCTGTGCGCAAGCACAAGTACGATGTCCACACCTTCACTGCAAGCATAATGTTCCACGTTTCCATGGATGAAGTAACGCCGTTCATGCGGAAGGTGGGCAAGACTGTACGTCACGCTCTCAACTACGGTGGCGGAGCCGGTGTAATTGCTCGGCGTCTCGGCTGTAGCTTGCCGGAGGCAAAGTCCTACCTTGCTACACTTCTTGCAAGCTGCCCGCAGTTGTTGCGCTGGCACAAGCAGATTGCCTCGCAGGTGCAGAGCACGCGTGTACTAACGAACTTGTTCGGGCGCAAGCACAAGTACCTCGGACGACTAACAGACATCGTTCGGAGTGCAATCTCCTTCATACCGCAGAGTACTGTCGCAGACCTCATGAACATTTCACTGTGCAGTATCTTTGAGAACACAGACTTGGAGGTGATACTGCAACTTCACGATGCCGTGTACGTGCAGTGCCTCGACACTCCGGACGAAGTCCAAAGGACCATGCACATACTAAAACAGCATATGACCCGTCCACTTAGGGTCGGAAAGGAGGAGTTTTTCATCGACGTAGACTTCAAGGTTGGAAAGTACTGGGGAGACATGGCACCAATTGAACTCGAAAGTAGAGGTGAGCATGAACAACGGCAGGAACTTCAGTAACTGGATTGATGCGTTCTTAGACTACACAGAGAATACCGAAGTTACGCCAGCGTTCAGTAAGTGGACTGCCCTAAGTACCATCGCTGCCGTACTCCGAAAGAAAGTACACTTTAACTTCGGGCGAATACGAGTGTACC
>JBBACV010000018.1:0-13937 GCA_041656835.1 Acholeplasmataceae bacterium
CTTCTTTTAATCTTAATAATGGATAATAAAACTCTAAATCATCAAAATCATTTGATACGATTGTTAAAACTTTAATATCTTTTAATTCCATTTTTACTCCTTATATCCTTTTATTTTATTGATCAATTTCATTCGATCATTTAATGCTTTTTCATAGGGGTTTTCAATTTTTGGTTTAAAATATTTTTTATTAATTAATTCATCTGGTAAATATCTTTGATCTGTCATGGCGTTTTTATAATCATGGGGATATAAATACGCCTCTGGATTTGATTTTAAATAATTATTGTTTAAAAATTTAGGGATTTTCCCACCTAATCCTTTAGTATAATCATTAATTGCTTCATCTAATGCTTTATATGCACTATTTGATTTTGGTGATAAGGCCATTTCAATGGTTATGACCGATAATGGGATTCTTGCTTCAGGAAATCCTACCATTTTAGCTGTGTTACAAGCATTTAATACCTTGGTTGGCATATTAGGATTGGCAAGACCAATATCTTCATAAGCTATCACTAATAATCTTCTGGTAATAATATCTAAATCCTCTAAGGTTATTAATCTAGATAAATAATGAATTGCCGCGTTAACATCACTTCCTCTAATTGATTTTTGTAAAGCGGATAACATTTCATAATAATTATCTTCGCCACTATCTAAACTTAAAGTAGCTTTACCTAATACTTTTCTAACTATATTAGCTGTAACTCTAATATTATCATCAACTACTAAAGAAATTGACTCTAAAATATTTAAAGCACTTCTAATCTCATAATTTGAATATCTAATGATTGTACTAATTGCGTCTTCACTTAAAGTAAAATCATTATCTAAATAATTAATACCATTTAGTAAAGCTTTTTTAATATCTTCGTCTTTTAAATCTTTAACTTCATATATATGAGTTCTAGAACGAATTGCCATATTAATACTAAAGTAAGGATTTAATGTAGTAATTCCAATTAAAGTAGCTTTTCCATTTTCAACAAATGGGAGTAAATAATCTTGAATATCGGTTTTCATCCGGTGAATTTCATCAATAATTATTAATACATTATGATAACTAGTTAAATCTAGAATATCTTTTAATTTAGCTTTATTATCTGTTGATGCATTAAAAGTGTAATATTCCATTTTTGTTTTTTTGGCAAACAATAAAGCGATCGTCGTTTTTCCGACTCCAGGGTTGCCATGTAAAATAAAAGAGAGAATTTTATTTTTCTCAATCATTTTAGTTAAAATCCCATCTTTACCAACAAGATGGTCTTGTCCTAAAACTTCTTCAAACTTATTTGGTCTTAATTTACTAGCTAATGGTTCCAAGATATCACCTACTATTATATTATGATATACTATATTATAACATTATATTTTGTTTGTAAAAAGAATACAAATATTATAAAATTATAGTATAACAATAGAGGAGAAAATTCATGGATTTAAAAAAATATATTGCGACTGTAAGTGATTTTCCTAAAAAAGGAATTGAATTTAGAGATATTACCCCATTAATGCTTGATGGAAAAGTTTATAAGTATGCTTCAGATTTAATCACTAATTTTACGAAAGAGAAAAAGGCTGACGTTATTGTTGGTCCAGAGGCAAGAGGTTTTATCTTTGGATGTCCTGTTGCTAATAATTTAGAAATCGGATTTGCTCCTGTTAGAAAACCCGGTAAATTACCAAGAGAAACAATTTCAGTTTCATATGCGTTAGAATATGGTGAAAATGTTTTAGCTATCCATAAAGATTCAATTAAAAAGGGTCAAAGAGTTGTTATTATTGATGATTTATTAGCCACTGGCGGTACTATGCAAGCAAGTATTAAATTAGTTGAACAATTAGGCGGTATCGTAGTTGGATTAGCATTTTTAATTGAATTAGATGATTTAAAGGGAAGAGATTTATTAAAAGGATATGATGTTTTAAGTTTAATCCATTATTAAACAATTTAACAAAGAAAGGTAGGTGATTAAATTGACAAACGATCCGTTATATAATGCTTTAATGAAAGACATTTCGCATTATATTAAAACAAAACCAAATATAGATTTAATCACTAAAGCCTATCTTCTTGCCAAAGATAAACATTTAGGACAAATGCGTAAAAGTGGGGAACCATATATTACTCACCCAATCGCAGTAGCAAGAATTCTTGCTGAAATTCAAACCGGGCCTGATACTTTAATTGCTGGCCTCCTTCATGATACAGTAGAAGATACAGATTTAACTTTAGATGACTTAAAAAATGAATTTGGTGAAGATGTCGCCATTTTAGTTGATGCCGTCACTAAATTAAATAAACTATCCTTTGCTGATACTAATCAAGCCGATAATCAACAAAAAATGTTATTAGCGATGGCTAAAGATATTCGGGTTATTATTATTAAGTTAGCCGACCGAATTCATAATATGAGAACACTTGAATATTTAGCTCCTGAAAAACAAGTTAGAATCTCAAAAGAAACATTAGAAATATATGCGCCCATTGCCCATAGATTGGGTCTTTTTAGATGGAAAGCTGAATTAGAAGACCGTTCATTAAGGTTTGTTGATCCGGCGATGTATTATAAAGTATCTAATTTAATTAAACAAAAAAAGGATGAACGAGAAAAATCAATTGATAATGTAATTGAGTATTTAAAAGAATTATTTAAGGAAGCTCATTTAGGTAAATATGAAATTAAAGGCCGAATTAAAAATATTTATTCAATCTATAAAAAGATGGTTTTATCAGACCGTGCTTTTGAAGATATTTATGATTTATTAGCAGTCAGAATAATTGTTGATAAAGTAGAAACATGTTACCAAACTTTAGGAATCATTCATGCCAACTTCACTCCAATTCCTAAAAGATTTAAAGACTATATCGCAGTGCCAAAACCAAATATGTATCAATCACTCCATACCACTGTCTTACATAAAGATGGTGAGTTATTTGAAGTTCAAATCAGAACTCATGAAATGGATATGGTTGCAGAATACGGGATTGCTGCTCATTGGGCCTATAAAGAAAATAAAACTTATTCAAAAGAGCGTGAACAATTTGAAATTGCCTCTCATTTAAAATGGTATGCAAATCTTTTAAAAATAACCGAGGATAAAGATGAAAAAGAAAATAGTTCCGAAGAATTTGTTGATACCATTAAAACTGATATTTTCTCAGCCAATGTTTATGTCTTTACGCCAAAAGGTGAAGTAATTGAACTGCCAACACACGCAACCCCAATTGATTTTGCTTACCGAATTCATACTGATGTTGGACATCAAATGGTTGGGGCAATCGTTAATAAAAAAATGGTTCCTATTGATCATGAATTAAAAACAGGTGATATCGTATCAATTAAAACTAATAAAAATTCATCAGGCCCTAGTGAAGACTGGATGAAAATAGCGAAATCATCTAGTGCTAGACATAAAATAAAGGCTTTCTTAAATCGTGCCAATCATGATTATTTAATTCAAACAGGTAAGTTTCAATTAGATAAAGAATTAGCCCAAGAAAAAATAACTAAAGAAATAACTGATAATTGGGTATTAAAAAACTTTCAAAAAAATTCTATTACATCAATTACGGGACTATATTTAGAAATTGGTAAAGGAAATATTTCTTCAAAAACAGTCGTTAAAAAGTTAGTCCCTACCGATAATAAGGAAGAATTATTAAAACGACAATTAGAAAAAACAGCTAGACAATTAATCGCTACCTCAGATACAGGAGCGATTGTTGAAGGGCTTACAAGTCCTCAATTAAAACTAGCTAATTGTTGTACCCCTGTTTTAGGTGATGATATCATTGGTTTTGTTACTAAGGGGGCAGGAATTGTTATTCACCGAACTGATTGTCCCAACGTAAAATCATATGATAAAAACCGGTTAATCAAAGCGTTATGGGGAACAAACGTTAAAAGAAAATATGCAACCTGGTTAAAAATAGTTGGAACAACTAGAGAAAATTTATTAACTGAAATAATTCAAATGACAAATTCAATCGGAGTTTCTATAGCTGAGGTTTCTTTGATTTCAAACCCTAACTTAGAAAGCATTATTAAACTTAAAGTTTCTGTTAATAATAAAACGGAATTAAATAATTTAATTTTAAATATCAGTAAAGTTTCCCAAATTTATTTAGTTGAGCGTGATCAAAGATGAGAATGTTAGTAACAAAAGTTAGTGATGCTAGTCTTTATGTAGAAAATAAATTAATCTCTAAAATAAATGAAGGATATATTATTTATTTAGGTATTAAAGATACCGATTCAAAAAAATTAATCGATAAAGCAATCCGTAAAACAATGAATTTAAGAATTTATCATGACGAAAATGATAAATTAAATTTAAAATTAAATAAAGAAACCCATGAAATTTTAGTTGTTAGTCAGTTTACTTTATATGGTGATGTTTCTAATAATAATAGACCGAGTTTTACAAATGCCGCTAACCCTGAGTTAGCCTACTTATTATATGAATATTATATTGACGGATTAAGAAAAAATGGTTATCAAGTTAAAACCGGTGTTTTTGGTGCTCATATGAAAATTAAAGCAACCTACATCGGACCTTTTAATCTAATTTATGAAATTAATAATGATTGACTGTAATTCATTTAAATGTTAAAATAAATTGAAACTAAATCGTCTGTGAAAAAGAAAAAATAACATAAACTAACTTTAAAAAGCGACTAGTAATTGGTGAAAGACTAGAGGTTAAATGTTATCGGACAACTTTGGAGACAACACATTTAAAGGGCCAGGCAACTGGAACTAAGGTGGCACCGCGAAATATTCGTCCTTAGAATTTTTAAGGGCGTTTTTTATTAAAAAGAGGAAAATAAAATGACACAACCTACCATAATATTTGATAAATATATGTTAAGAGATATAAATATAAGTGATACTAAAGATATGTATGAATATGGAACTGATCCTGAAGTAATTAAATTTTTAAGTTGGGGTCCATATCATGATTTAAATGAAGCATATGCTTCAATTAAAGGTTATTTTTTAAAAAGACCCTTATTTAATTTACCAGTTGGATATGCAATTATCGATTTAACCACTAATAAAATGATTGGAACCGTTGATTTTCATACAATTCTAGAAGAAGGTGTTGTTGAAGCTGGTTATGCCTTAAACCGTAATTATTGGAATCAAGGGATAATGACAAAAGCTTTAAAAAAATTAATTGAAGTTGGATTTTATTATTTAGGTTATGAAAAAATTATCATTGGTCATGCCAATGATAATATTGGTAGTAAAAGAGTAATCGAAAAAAATGGTTTTGTTTTTGATTATGAAAAGAAATATTATAATCGTTTTACTGGTAACTATGAACCATCGTCATGGTATTATTTAAGAAAAGAGGATTTTAAATAATGATTAATAAAGTTAAAGGAACTTATGACTTACTTCCAAGTGATATATATATTTGGCAATACTTAGAGAAGTTTATCAAAGAGTTATATCAAAAATATAATTATAAAGAAATTAGAACCCCAATCTTTGAATATTCTAATTTATTTCATCGCGATAATGAACATTCAGATATGGTAACTAAAGAAACTTATAACTTTAAAGATAAAGGAAACCGTGATTTAACTTTAAGACCAGAAGGAACCGCCGGAGTTTTAAGAAGTTATATTGAAAATAAACTATATGCTAATAACCGCTTAGTTAAACTATTTTATATTGGTCCTAATTTTAGATATGAAAGACCTCAAAAAGGAAGATTCCGTCAATTTATGCAATTTGGTGTTGAAACATTAGGGTCAAATGATTATTTAATTGATGTTGAAATTATTAAACTAGCTTTTGAAACAGTCAAACAATTAGGTCTTAAACAATATATCTTAAAAATAAATACTTTAGGAGATAAACAAAGTAAAACCAACTTTGAAAAAGCTTTAGTTAATTATTTAACACCATTTTATAATGAGTTATCTTTTGATTCGAAAGAAAGATTAACTAAAAACCCGTTAAGAATTCTTGATTCAAAAGATCCTAACGATCTTAAAATAATTAAAAATGCTCCTAGTTTAAAAGATTATTTAAGTGATAAATCAAAAGAAAGTTTTGAAAATATTACTAAAATGTTAACAAGTTTAAAAATAGATTACGAAATAGATTATAAATTAGTAAGAGGATTAGATTATTATTCTGATACTGTCTTTGAAATATTATCAACAAATCCTAATTTCGGCTCTCAAACCGCTTTAGTTGGCGGCGGAAGATATAATTCCTTAGTTAAGGAATTAGGTGGGCCCGAAATCCCGGGAATTGGGTTTGCTTTTGGGATGGAAAGATTAGTTGAATCGATTAAATTAGAAGAAATTTCTTTACCAAAGGAAAAAACTTTAGATGCATACTTTATTACCTTTGATCCTAAAACTAAAAAAGAGGCATTCAAACTACAAGCTCTTTTAAGAGATAATGGATTTATAACAGATTTAAATTATTTAAATAGTAGTTTTAAAAGTCAATTAAAAGAAGCCTTAAGTGAAGAAGCTAAATATTTAATTATTATCGGAGAAGATGAATTAAATGAAAATAAAGTTACTGTAAAAGACACGAAACTAGAAACACAAGAAAAAGTAAAAATAGATAACTTAGTTAGTTATCTTAAGGAGAAACTAAATGTTTAAATACACCCATCATAATAACGAATTAACAAAAACAAACATTAATCAAACTGTCTTTTTAAAAGGTTGGGTTTCAAAAAGACGTAATTTAGGTGGTCTTATTTTTATCGACCTAAGAGACCAAAAAGGGATAACTCAATTAATTATTGAACCAAATAACCCTAATTATGAAAAAGCTTCAACGATTAGAAGTGAGTTTGTTATTGAGGTTAAAGGAGTCGTTAAATTAAGAAGTAATGTTAATAAACATATTACTACTGGAGAAATCGAAGTAATTGTCGATGAACTAAATATCTTAAGCGAAGCTAATAATACTCCGATAACTATTTTTGATGATGAAATAGTTAATGAAGACATTAAATTAAAATATCGGTATTTAGATTTAAGAAAACCATCATCTAGTAAATATTTAATAACTAGAAGTAAAATTACTCAGTCAATTAGAAACACTTTAATCAATGAAGATTTTCTTGAATTAGAAACCCCCTACCTCGTAAAAACCACTCCCGAAGGTGCTAAAGAATTTATTATCCCATCAAGGCTTTATAAAGGTAGTGGCTATGCATTAGCTCAATCACCTCAAATCTTTAAACAGTTATATATGATCTCAGGATTTGAAAGATATTTTCAATTTGCAAGATGTTTTAGAGATGAGGCATTAAGAGCGGATCGTCAACTTGAATTTACTCAAGTTGACATTGAAGCTTCATTTATTGATGAATCATTTATTTTTAATTTAGTTGAAAAAATATTAAAAGATATGTTTAATAATGTCTTAAAAAAGGACATTGACTTCCCGCTTCAAAAAATAACTTATGAAGAAGCAATTAAACATTATGGATCAGACAGCCCAGATTTAAGATATCAATTAAAAATTAAAGATTATCAAGAAAAAATCTCTAAATACGAAATACCTTTTTTAAAGGAAAAAGAATCAATTAGAGGATTAATCCTTAAAGAAAATGATATATTCACTAGAAAATATTTTGATATCCTAACAAAAATAGCGAAACAAAATCATGGTGATACTTTAGCATATGTTAAAAGAATAAATAATGAATTAACCGGATCAATCGCTAAATTTGTCGATCTTGATTTATTAAATGAAAATGAAGTTTTAATTATTGTTCCTGGCAAATACCATGAAGCATCACTCGCTTTAGGAGCGATTAGAAAAAGATTAGCTAATGACTTAAGCTTAATCGATGAAAATAAAGAAAGTCTATTATGGGTAACTGATTTCCCACTCTTAGAATATGATAAAGAAGAAAAAAGATTTAATGCTCTTCACCATCCATTTACATCCCCTAAAAACAATGATGATTTAAAAAATAACCCAGAAAATGCCTTAGCTAAAGCATATGATATTGTTTGGAATGGTTATGAAATTGGTGGGGGTTCAATTAGAATTCATAATAGTAAAGTTCAAGAACTAATGTTTAAAACCCTCGGTTTAAGCCCTGATGAAATTAAAACAAAATTCGGATTCTTTAATGAAGCATTAACTTACGGTACTCCACCTCACGGTGGAATAGCTTTTGGTCTTGATAGAATCATAATGCTAGCCACTAAAACCGATAATATTAGAGATGTTATCGCTTTTCCAAAAACTCAAAGCGCTAGAGATTTAATGACGGACTCACCAAGTCCTATCTTAAAAGAAACATTAGATGAAATACATATGGAGATAAAAGATGAATAGAATTATTTTAGCAGGTGGATGTTTTTGGGGAGTTGAAGCATACTTTGCTCAATTAAAAGGAATAACTAAAGTATATAGTGGTTATGTAAATGGTAACAAAGAAAATCCGACTTATGAAAAGGTATGTAGTGGAATTGCAACTCATGCAGAAGCTATTTATTTAGAATTTGATGAATCAATAATTTCTCTTAACAAAGTATTAGAACATTACTTTAGAATCATTGATCCAACTTCACTTAATAAACAAGGAAATGATGTCGGAATTCAATACCGGACTGGAATTTATTATTACGACGACAAAACTTATCGTGTGGCTAAAAAATACTTATTAAACATTCAAAATAATTATAAAAACCCTATTGTCGTTGAACTTGAAGAAGTTGATAACTTTTATAAGGCTGAATATTATCATCAAAACTATTTAGCCAATAATCCTAATGGATATTGTCATATCGATTTATCTCTAGCAAGGGAAGATGAAAAAAGATGAAAAGAAAAGATTATATTAGTTGGGATACTTATTTTATGGGAGTAGCTAAACTTTCAGCTCTTCGTTCTAAAGACCCCGAAACTCAAGTAGGTGCCTGTATTATAAATGAAGATAAAAGAATTATTGGGATCGGATATAACGGACTTCCCCAAGGATTAAAAGATGATAACTTTAATTGGAAACGCGAAGGTGATTTTTTAAATACCAAATATCCTTATATAGTTCACGCTGAAGCAAACGCAATATTAAACTCAACCCAAAGCTTAAAAAACTCAATTCTTTATGTAACCCTTTTCCCTTGTAATGAGTGTATGAAACTAATCGTTCAATCGGGAATTAAAGAAATCGTTTTTGAATCAAATAAATATGAAAATACTGATTCACATAAAGCATCAATCTATTTAATGGAAAACGCTAACATTAAAGCCCGCCAAATAAAAATGGAGAAAATAATTATTGAATAACTTTAAAAATATCTTTCATACAATTATATTTGCGTATATATATTTAATGATGGCTTTAGTAATTCCATCTAATTTTACTGTTGTTGCCCCCAATAAAACTCAAGGAGTTTATGAACTCTTTGAGGTTGAAAATTCACCTAAAAACCATATCTTTCGTTCCGTCTCAGTCCTATCAATGGATTATATTACCCCATTTGCCAGAATGGTTTATGAATTATATGATAAATTTGAAGTTACTAAAACTTCAAAATATATAACTGAGCTAAGTTTTAGAGAAAATTTTATCAGAGGTGACATCCAAAAAAACTCATCTTATGAACAAGCGATTGTTAGTGCCTATCTCGCCGCTAATGACTATAATTCTAATATTACGATTGATTATAATTATTTAGGGATGATTATTGAATACCGAGAAAGTATTTATACTAAACTAAAAATAGGAGATTTAATAATTGATTTAGATAATAAAAACTTTGATAATTATTATGAAATGGCTCTTTATTTTATCACTCATGACGAATTAACTTTACAAGTAAAAAGAAATAATGAAATAGAAAATATTAAAATTACTAAATCAAACATCAATTATTTCAATTTTTATCCTAAATATGAAATAATTGATACGAATCCAAAATATAATTTAAATTTAAGAAATGAATATTCAAAGGGGCCTAGTGCTGGGTTTATGTATACATTATCTTTATATTACGACTTAGTTAATTTAGATTTTATTAATGAAAAAATAGTTGGAACGGGAACCATAAGATATAACAGTAATATTGGTGAAATAGGTGGTCTTAAACAAAAGGTTTATACCGCGATAAGCGAAAACATTAAATACTTTATTTTACCAATGAGTCAATATGATGAAGTCAAACATTTAAGTAATAAAATAATATTAATACCGGTAAATAATTTGAGGGAGGCAATCATTGCATTACATGAAAACTTTAATTAATAATTACCTTCAAAATAAAAAAATCGTCAAAACAAATTTAATTATCAAAGAAAGAATTTCTTTAACATTAGACGCATTGTTAATAGCGTTATTAACGTTAATTCCATTAATATTTTTCTTAACGCCTTTTTATTTAGATATTAATTTACAAATAGTAATATCGATTTTATTAATTTTAATTGTTTCGCTAGACATAATTTTTTATCAATTCTTAAAACATTATTTTTATCAAAAAAAGATTAATATATCATATAATAAATTAGAGTTAATTATATTTAATTCGCTAATATTAATTATTCCTACAATTATTGTTGGAATAATATTAATGATTATATTTTTATAAGGGGTCTATAATGATACTTGGTTATATTTTAATAACAATTTTAGTAATCCTTGATTATGGTCTTAAAAAGATATTTAGTACAATCTATTTATTAGACCAAACTGAGTTAATAATTAAAGGCGTTTTAAGACTAGGACATATTAGAAACTTTGGTGCTTCCTTTGGAATGCTTGAAGGCTTTCATTTACTGTTTTTCTTTATTACAATTATTGCTTTAGTAATTTTTGGATATTTCTTTTCAAAAAGTGATTTTAAAAATAAAAAAGTTTATTCGATTGCTTTTACATTTTTAATTGCTGGCACTTTTGGAAATGCCATTGATCGCCTCTTTTACGGGTATGTAATTGATTATATTCAAGTACCTTTTTTACCAATCGTCGGAAATACTTTTTTTAATTTAGCCGATGCCTTATTAAATGTTGGTGTTGTATTATTAATTATTGATATTTTATTTTTAGAATCAAAAAGAAATGAAAAAAATGAAACAAATTAAAGTATCCGAAAATAATGTTAGACTTGATCACTATTTAGTTAAAGTTTTAAATGAAAATCGAAGTCTAATTACTAAAATAATTAAAGAAAAAAAAGTGTTTGTTAATGAAGAAAATGTTAAAGTTGGTTTTTTATTAAAAACCGGTGATTTAATTAAAGTTTTAGATTATGAAAAAAAAGAATTAAAACTTACGCCTCAACAAATTGATTTAAACATTATTTTTGAAGATGATGATCTTTTAGTCATAAATAAACAAAAAAACTTAGTCGTTCATCCGGCTAAAAGTTATAATGGACCAACCTTAGTTGAAGCTTTATTAAATTTAGAGATAAAATTATCAACTGTTAACGATAAATATCGTCCGGGAATTATCCACCGATTAGACAAAGATACTAGTGGTTTAATTATTATTGCTAAAAATAACGAAGCCCATAAAACTTTAGCTAAAGCTTTAAAAAAACACGAAGTAAAAAGATTTTACTTCGCCCTTGTTCATGGTGTTATAACAAATGATTATGGAGTCATAGACGCTAAAATCGGAAGGGATCTTAAAGTAAGAACTAGAAACACAGTTATTAATACCGGAAGAAACGCCGTTACCCACTATGAAGTAGTAAAAAGATATGAAAATTATACCCTTTTAAAAATTGAATTAATTACTGGTAGAACCCATCAAATCAGAGTTCACTTAAATTATATTAATCATCCGGTAGTAGGTGATACAATCTATGGTATTAACCCACCTAAAACTACCGATGGCCAAATGCTTCATGCTTATAAATTAATTTTTATTCATCCAACCACAAAAAAAGAAGTGGAGTTTGAAACTCCACTTCCAAATAGTTTTACTGAATTTATTAATCAATTAGTCTAAATTTAATTTAGAAATATTTTTAAAATTCATTTTCGCAATTTTTGGTAAAACTTTAATTCCTAAATCACTTACAATTTCTTTTAATTGTTCATCAACATCTTTACCAGCCCCTAATTTTAATTTATAACCATACTTTTTAGATTGTTGATGCATTTTAGCTAAAAAAGCATATCTCGCAATAATTGAGGCTGCGGCAACTGATAAATGCACATTTTCACCATCAACATGAAACTCAACATCACTATAGACAAATGGTTCATCTTTTAAATAATTAAAATAGTGATTTGGCAAACAAAATTGATCGATAATAACCGGAACAGGTTCAGTGACTTTAGAAGTCGTTTTAATAATCATATGATTATGTAATAGAGCTTTAATCTTATTTAAATTATAACCCTCATCAACCATTTGATTATATTTATCTGGCGATAAAATAATAATTGAATGAGTAAGTTTTTTCGCAATTTGAGGTCCTAATTTAATAATTTCACGGTTAGACATTCTTTTTGAATCTCTAACGTTTAAACTCTCTAAATAAGCGATATCCTCTTCTTTAGTATAGACAGAACAAACTACAACTGGTCCAAATAAATCTCCTGTTCCAACTTCATCAGAACCAATAGCGGCAAAATCTGTAATATCTAAATAAGTTTTAATAGTAACTAACTCACTACTAACCTCATCACCTTGTAAAACAACTTTACCAGTTTTATACGCAGTAATTTGAACATCATTTTGTCTTGCAGCAAAAAGAACGTAAGGTTGGTTTACATTTAATAAATTTTTTTGATATAATTGTCTTAGTTTAGTAAGTTTATCACTCTCTAAACTTAAAGTATGTGTTCGCAAATAAATCTTCTCCTATCTATATCTATTATACCACTATTTAAGAATATAAAATAAATTACGGGAAAATAAGATGAATTACTCAACCAAAACCTTAGAATTAAATAAGATTTTAGCAGTCGTTTCTAATTATGCAATTAGTCAAACGGTTAAAGAAATCATCATAAATGAAACTCCTAAAAATAACTTTAATTTCATTTTAGACAGTTTAACTGAGACTAATGAAGTTTTAAAAATATTTAATACTTATAATCAATTTCCATTTGATAGTAACTATGAAATAACTAAAATAATTGATACTTTAAAAGTTATCAATTATTTAACCATCCCTGATTTTTTAAAGCTAAGAAATTTCATTATTATGACGAATAAATTTAAAAGTTATCAATCAGAATTAAGTGATGAATTTATAATTATTAAAAGCTATTTATCACAAATAACTCCTTTAAATAATTCTTTAACATTAATTAATCAAGTTTTTGATTCTAATCATGATATAAACAATAACGCTTCTAAAAACTTAAACGAAATCAGAAGAAAACTAAACCATAAACAAAACGATTTAGATAAAAACTTAAATATAGTTTTAAAAAGATATCAACCATATTTAAATGAAGTATTAATTGTCATGCGAGAAAATAGATATACACTCCCCGTTAAAGATACTTATAAAAGAAAAGTTAAGGGAGTCGTTCATGATTTATCACAATCAGGTCAAACTATTTATATCGAACCCGATGAACTTAGACAAATTACTCAAGATATTGAAATCTTAAAAAGAGAAGAACAAAATGAAATAATTAAAATATTAATTACTTTAACAAAAGAATTAAAACCATATACCGATGATTTTAAAAACCAAATAAATATTTTAATTCATTTAGATTATTTAAGTGCTAAAGCATTATATGCTAAAAACACTAAATCAAGTCTTCCTAAATTAAATAATGATGGCATCATTAATTTAATTAAGGCAAGACATCCTTTAATTGATCCTAAATTAGTTGTTCCAATTGATGTAACATTAAATAACGAGTTTAATATCTTAATGATCACAGGGCCAAATACAGGTGGTAAAACAGTGGCCTTAAAAACAGTTGGATTATTAACTTTAATGCTGCAAACAG
>JBBACV010000019.1:0-13797 GCA_041656835.1 Acholeplasmataceae bacterium
GAGCTTTCGAGCAGCATTATGTCTCGGCTACTTATTGAAGAGGTGATGCCTTCCAGCTTTGCCCAAGTTTGGACTCCGCTGATGCCAGATTTCTTTTCAACCCATTTACCCACCATCGATCCTATTGGATCGGCCATGACAGTGGCCATGAGCTGAGCTGGGTTTTTTTCCATGAGCGTTACCGGATGGATGTTGATGATCTGGTTGCGGGCCAGACCACCTACGTTGCCGATGTATCGCGTCTCGTCTATCCTGCGAGTTGATAACTTGTCCACCTTACCGGCGCTACGGGCGGCAACTACTCCCATTTTTATAGCCTCCTGGTAAATACATAATATGGTATAACAACCGGCTTCGTGGGAGTTTCCGAGAGTTGGAACGTTATCTTTGCATCTCCATCACATCTCCAGCCATTGATTTCAACATTGCGTTCTCCCACACACTGCCGGTATGACATTGCGTCCATATAAGACCGGGTATATCCAATACCAGTAAAGCCTTTGAACATCTTTACTTCAAGCGTACTCAGGAATGCGGCTGCATGGTCGAATCCACTGTGGCTGACTAAACCCAACTGAATATGCGTGGCTACGGGAACACTCGAACCGGCTGTTACAACATGAATACTTATGTAGTAGCAGCTAACGCCATTTACGGAAATTGCTGTCCAATTAGCAGGTGGCGCAAATGTGATCCGCCCATTCTCGTAGAAGGTCCTCCCGGCAACTCCTCCATTCGTGCCATCGGTGACAGCTAGAGCTGCCCAGGAAGCGCCGTTCCAATATAATACATTGAATTCATTGTCTATGTTGGAAACTCCGCCGTCCATATATACGTCCACATGATCAAATTTTTCAGATGCGCCTAAGATCACCGCATCATCAGCAGCAGGAACAGCTGGTAGTAAAACGGCCATACCAGTCGTCAAATCATTGCATTCTGATGTTATGTCATCATAGGTTGCGGGTGAGTCAAGCACCCATGCCTGGTTTATGTAGGCCTCGTCAAGATCTGCTCTCAATACCAGCTCGAAGAGATTTCCTGATATTTCATCCGTGAAGATCAGTTCAGATGGGGTTGTATCGCTCAGGGTTATTGACCCGCCTGTTTTAGCCGGGTAAACTTCCGGGGTCGTTATGTGGTTTCTATATACAACATCCCGGAAATGCGCCTGAAAAGCCTTGGTATCGTCGGTTGTTCCAGCTATCAGTTCGAAGTAATAATTCAGTAGTGGAACCGCGTTTGCCTTTAGATCAAATCGCTTGACACTGTTGACGTATATCACTAGGTGATCATTCAGTACATCAATCCTGAAATGTCTACGATACGCATCAAGGTTGCTGCGTGTTGCATCTGCCCCATTCACGGGAAAATGAACAACACTTTCGGCTCCTGCAATTTTGTACCTAAGCATTGCTGCGGATTGGTTTCCAGCGTTGATTTCTGCACCGAGAACAAACCAATTATCGTCGTCTACCCACAATCTGATACCCGAAATTTGGTTATTGCTGGCAGGATCAAATGCATATAGACTCATGATAACTTCAAACGACATCTGAGTTCCGAATCTCTGATTGGCCTGAAGATAAGATATGCCAGTGCCGCCGCCTACGTCATGCGCAGCAACCATCCAGCCAGCTGATCGGGTAAACGTCGTTCCATTGATAACAGGATCTTTCCAAAGATCAGAATCGCTATAAAAGCTATCATTGGCCACTATCGAGCTGGGCAGGGCATTGAAAGGTTCAATTCCTGTTATCATCTTCGATCTCCTCCTCTATTTTGATAGGAACTGGAACAGCATCTAAAATTCCCAGCAACTCACCGGGTTTGCCTTTTTCGGTGTTTCTAAATTTTTTCATGTTAAGCCTCCGAACCTCGGCAAGCTGCCAACAACTCCGCGCCATATATGTGGCCCGGCCAATGGGTGTCTATCGCGATTTGTTCCGCAGAATATTATGGAATCGGCAACATTGTCTCCGTTGCTGTCTGCATGCCAGACGACACCTCCTGTAGAATATCCAAAGAAATTACTGTCGATGTTAATTGCAGACTCAGGATATTCGTGGGTGTCGTAAATATCATACGAGGTATTCTCTGCGAAGTTGTTGTGGATTATAGAATCTCCTTCGATATCGGTTGGACCTCCGGGCGGATAATAGTAGATTCCAACGTAATTATCAAGGATATCATTTTCAGTGATTAGCGATCTCTGTGCATTTATGTGCCGACCAATACCATATCCATTGTTGGCTCCGCCGTCACCTACTCCGCTCCCCCATTTAGTAATGTAATTGTTATGGATCTTGCTGGATATTGTGTCATTGCCGATAAAAACACCTATTCCATCTACCTTATATCCGCCATCAATGTAGCAGTCATGCACATCAGCGTAATCAGCATCATCGAGCCATATTCCCCAACAACCATCGCTATTTCCGAGGATGGATAGATCATGGATTTTATGATTTAATCCCTTGAGATATAGCGCGGTGTTATGGGTATCTCCTGGTGCGACTGTCCCAGCAATTATTTCCATATTAAAGATCTCGACGTTGTTTGAATTGATCTCGATTGGAATACCCGATGCTGGGGAAATAGTTGTTCTGTTTGCACCAAGACGATCTCGGCCTTCAATTATCAACCCTTCGTATCCAGCCGGAATCACGATGTTTTCGGTGTAGTTTCCCGGAGCGACCCGTATTTTCCAGCCGGAGCTACCAGAACCAATTGCCCCCGTTATGGTCTTTTTTGGAGATGTTGCTGATAAACCATCGTTATCATCAGAAGCTCCGGGAAACGCTTGATCTACAAACAAGGTTCCGCCAGAATCTCTGCTTAAGTAGAGACTGTCAATATCAGCTCGTATTGTGGTTATAAATAACGATGGCATTTTAAGCCTCCATCAATTCTATCAGTTCTTCTTCGGTCCATACACCAGGAGAGGCATTTATTGAGAACGTGGTGGCTGCATTATCGGAGTACAGACTGATAACTCCGACGTAAACAGCTTCTTCGGCGGGATATCCTTTACCTTGGCCAGAATCAATTCCATCTACAACCGACACGTCACGGCCATTCGAAGAGATCTGATAATACAAGATCCCAGGGCCATGGTTCATGATGGTGATGGCTTTTGCAGGTACTCCCAGGCCGGCCAGACCATCTTCTCCATTCATTATATCGTACCTTTTGAGGCCCGCTTCGCCAACCCCGCCGCATTGTTGACGAAAAACGGCAAAAGGAACATGCCTGTAATTAAGCATGATTCCCTCCTTACATCTCGCCTATATAAATCAGGTCATTAAGCTGATGCTTCTCGATCAGTGCGTTGGCCGCAGCCTGTTCAACATCCGTTGCGTAGGCGATGCCCCATTTTTGATGATCAATGATCGTCATCTTTCGGAGACCGTATCGAACCCTTAGCCGGAGGTTGGCTGCCACCGCATTAACGGCATGGTTGTTGATAATCTCAACTTGGAACTTTTGGCAAGCCGGGATATACATCCTCATATCAACATCAGGTAATCCCAGACCACCTGAAGGCATGCAGGCAGCATCCATTCTGACATAATTTGTCAAATCGTCCCGGCTGATGAAAATATGGCAGGCATCGTATGGATCTAAGGCTCCTGCACTTAGATTGTTTCTGACCTGGGTGGCATCTACCCCGACGCCGAGGATCACGGCTACATATCCTGGGGGAACTCTGATCCAGGCTCCAGATAAAACATGAGATCCGCCATTTGCGGGTAGACCGGGGATCTGTCTGGATATCTCTTTAACTTCCTCAAACTGTTCCTCAACCGAGGGGTTCAGAAGGTCCTGGTGAACAGGAAGAGATCCTATCAAGGCTCGTTCGATCAGGTTCGCAGTATCATAGATTCGGGTTTTGGCGGCATCGTCAAGCCTGCTCTCGATCATGTTCAGAGCTACCTCGGGGTCCTTTACGCCCCACCTGTAGAGGTCCAGCATGTTGTAATTCCGGACCACTACGTGATATCTGGTAGTGATGTCTGCCTCAGCCCCACCTATACTTCTCTGCCTGATATATGCATAGGAGCTGGCCCTGGTCTTGTTGTAGATTGCAGGAGAGTCCTCGTTCCAGACACCGGCCTGCGCTGCTGAATATAACCTTAGAGCTTCGTCTGATTTGTCGGTGGCGATGAGAGTTTCAATTGGATTGGCAGCGGGTCTCGTGGAGACTACATTTCGAATCTCAATCAATCTTTTGCCAAAGTTCTCGTATCGAGCGACTTCCATGCTGTTGACAGGTACATTGGCCCGGAATACTTCCGGGAGTACTTCGGTTGGATACCTGGCGTATGCCAGGTTCAAGAATGCTGTCATAATAATCATTTATGGGAGATTAATATAAAAACAAATGCGGAACAAAGTAGTACAATGTTCAATCAGGTTATTTTTATTTAATGGCCTTGTTCAACAATGTTATATATTAGGAATATAGTGGTATTATTCATGCCAATATTTAGAACTGTCAAGGCGATCCCAAGTGGAGGATCTAAGAGAATAACATTGCCCGCCGCATGGACGAAACAGCACGGCGTAAAGGCCGGAGATGATCTGCAATTGCTGGATCATGGGGTCTTGATTGTGTTCCCGCCAAAAATAAACAGCAATTTAGATGTGGACAGTCTCACACGAGATATAAGAGCAACTTTATTTAATTTTATAAAAAAATAGAGAGGTAATTTTATTACCTCTAATTGCTGCAAGTTGGATCTTCGTCCGGGCTGGTGTAATATACCAGCATTAAGGCATTCTGATTATACGCAGAATCCACAGCTTCAGACAATGCGAAATACACATCGTCCTGGACGAACTGAGAGACCTGGAGTGGAGTGGCAACTGTGGCTAGTCTGACGGCTCGGAAGTCGTCAAGATGAACTGTGCAGGCTCCAATGTCCACATCGTATTCCAGACCAAGCGAGATGATCGCGCTGTCCAGCTGGGGTGTGGCCAGGGCCAACCTTACATGAGTCCAGGTATTTGCTACCAAAGCAGGGACATTCAGAACCTCGATTGCGCCGGCACACTTTGCAGTGTCATCGAGGTGGATCTTGAAATCACCGGCTGTTGTTGCTATACTGCATTTGATCCAGAACTCCAAATGGGTGAATTTGGGCAAGGCCGTGCCGGGTGCAACAACTTCGCACAATATTGTACCAGCGGCAGCAGCAGCCGCAATATCTACCTTTACAGACGAAGTTCCGACAACTTTATCGGTTGTGTCTAGCGAAACCGTGAAGTTTGCTGGAACATCTTCGTCCCATGCATCTTCGCAATCATCGATTACGAGAGAATCCAGTACTCCCAGTGCCATCATCACTGCGCCCTTGCCATCTGTCGCGGCAGGGACTCCAGCAGTGTAGATGTCACGAATGGGCTTTGATCCGGTAGGAAGTCTAACCCAGTATGCGGATACGCCCTCTACTGTGCTAAGACCCACAGCTCCGATTGGAAATAACGCAAATGCCATTTTTTATCACCTACTGTAATGTGTACTCATATCCCCAGAGGGCTATTTCGAATCCTCTGACACCAGCTGCCCAAGCGGGAATTGATACACCGTTATCGGTTACCTTCACAGATCCAATTCCCTTCATGAGGGTATATGCGCGAGGCAACTCAGTGGGTCCGCCACGACGGATATCAGCAACCAGAGATTGCTGGGGCATCACGAACGGGTTGTCATTTACCTCACAGTTAAAGATCATGGGGTAGCGACTGTTTCCGTTATCAAACTTCACCTGGAACATATTTCCATGGGGAATTACGCCAACATGAGTAAACCTGTAAAACTTCTTTTCAGTTGCCGTCCACCTGAAATTCTGGAATGGCACCTGGACATACTGACCATCACGCACCATCTCCATTTCCTGATTCGGAGTGGTGGGCTGGTTGTTCTTGGTATAGGTGATGATTCTCTTGATCTGGGGATCATCGGCATTCAGACCCATATTCAGGCTGGACCACCAATCCATTGTTGCTGGGACCGATCTATCAATTACCTGCGGAGCAATGACATCAGAAATCTCAAGATCTCCCAAGACCTCATACTGCCTGATCTGGTTATTGGCAGCAGCAGTGGCCACCTCAGCAACTGGGGATGATCTCAGCGCATTCAGCATCTGATCTGCACCCTTCGCGAAGGCGATGTGAGCTTTGATCTCAAGATCAGAATTTATGACTGCATCGCCACCGTGGGCAACCGTGGGAAACTCGATCTTGAAGTTCAGGGTGTCACTTGGTCCCATCTTTATAGATGTGGTATTTGCGCCGCCACCCATCAGAAGAGCCTTGCCAAAGTTGATGCAGGCCAGACGATCCCTGAACGGGTAACTCGGGTCATTGGGTCCATCGCGAAGAGCTGGAGCCATATGCTCATTGATAGAAATATTCTCGCCGATATCATTACCACTGATAACCGGAACAATCCTCTTGATAGGAACACGCCGCCCGAAGGCATCTACCCCGCCAATCACTTCTATGCCCTCCAGCTCGGCGACCATGTCGGGTGCTAGTTCCCAAGGTTTGCTGTATCTTTCCAGGCCGTGCTCCCATACATATACAGGGTCATCCCCACACTGAATGGAAGCTCCAGCTGTAGTACCCACTACGGAAAATGGATACTTAAAATTCAAAGTCATTCTTCCGAAACCTTTTACCATGTGTTTCATCCTGGTCAATCAATTGACCGATAAATAAAACAAGTTTTTTATATATAAGTGTTTTTTGTCATTTTACGAAAGGTATATATTCTAAAAGCCCAATTGCATAATATGAGAATAACCTTTGAAATACCAGATGATATGGGGCTTGAATTCCATCAACGTTGTATTACCAGAAAAAAGAAAATGAGCGTGGAGTTAAGGATCATGGTGGATGCCTGGCTCAGGGCCAACCCGGAAATGCCCAAACAAAAAATGAAACTGGCCCTAGAGTAGTCGCTGAATAGCAGTAGCAGCTCGTCCGGCCATAACCTTGGCTTGCTGCAAGTCTCCATTATTGGCGAAATACAACGCGGTCTGTAGCTCACTAATACGGAGCCCATTTGCAGCAACTGTTTCATTTGCTCTTTTTATATCTGAAGCGGATATATTTTTACTCCGCAGCAATGCCGTTATTTGATTTATAGCAGTTTTATCCATGGTAATCAGTCGATTGCTCGACCTCCTCCCCGTTGCAAAGGAGCTATTGATGCTCTTCCTGCAAATTTGGCATTTGCCACTGCTGACCCACTAACTTCGAACCCATGCTCCTTCGCGAGCTGACCAAAATTCTTGACCGTGCCGGATGCGAGAGCACCGAGGATATTTTTCTTATCCTTGTCAAGAGCCTCCTTAATGGCCAGCACATTTTGCTGGAAGGCTGGAATATCTGTTGGGCAGACCTTATATTCGCTGACAATGTCTTCAGATATCTTTCTCCAAGCATCCTGTGTGCCACCCTCCGATGCCCATCCAGCAGCGATCGAAGATAAACCGGACACTCCGATTTTCAGTAGTGCTTCTCCCAGCGGTTGGCAAAAAATCTTCGAAAACACGTCAACAGCAGTTGGTATTACACTCGGGGTGATGACATCGCCAAGGTCAAGCTTTTTCGGAGAACCCACCGGCCTCTGATACTCCCGGATAACCGGAAGTTTGCTAACAAGTTCTTCGCCAGCGTTCCGGGCCTGGCAATAAGAACACGTTTGACCAATGTTTCCTAGTGTTGGTATTGCTAGGATGTCATCATCAGTATATGCATTGGCATCATAAAGAACCTCAAACGGAACGAATTTCCGAGTTGCTGGGTTCTTAGCCAATTGCAGATATGTAAGAGGTCTCTTGTTTGCATCAAAAGACAACGGCTGCCGATAATCCTCCAACGCATATTCATCAAGCCCCACTCCTTCCGGAACCTCGTAAACCCGGAAAGGTTGGTCAACCAGACCGTATTTGTCGTCTGTTATATTCCTGATCTCAAGTGCCATTTCTAATCTCCTTAATTAGCTTCGATATTATATCACCCGCATGCGTCACCTTTTTAGGAGACGACGCCACGGCAATTATGAACTTGGGATATAGTGTTTCCATCACATTAAATATCCTTCCGGCTATTTCAGGATTTTCTTCTAGTGGTATATCCTGAATGGCATCTTGGAGAATAGGCCTCGCAACTTCCCATATATTCATAGACTTTATATATTTCACAGTGTGGTCTGCACCCATTACCATTGATTGTTGAAAAGCTGCTTTGATGGTCATTTCGTCTGGAAAATCATCAGCCGTGCTAAGGTGTACTGCAATGATTTGATCTAATTGTTCCAAACTCATTGCACAGCACCTGCCAACTTTTTCACCGACTCGCTGGAATCTTTCACATCTTTTGATCCGTTCTTGGAAAGCAACTGTTGACCAACTGCCACGGCTATTGTTTTAATCAACTCTTGCTGAGATTGTGCCTGGGCCTGTTTTGCTCGGGAGGCTTCTATCTGGGCCTCTGCAATCTTGTCTTCTCGTTCTCTGGCTAATTTCAGTTGTTCCATTCTATATTCATGGTCATTAGCCAGTTGAAGATCAGTGGAATCCCCCACCCTGAGATCAGCCCCAGCATCTTTAGCCTGTTTTATAATATCGTTAATATTCATTTGGAAGCGACTGCTTTGCTGCAATTGCGCCTCCATGGATTTCACTTTCGCTTCAAGAGCCTGGTTTTGGATATCCAGATTCTTCTGAGTAAGTTCCAAGATCTTGGATTCAAGCATGCCAGAACTGTCTCCACCGCTCTTTTTAGCATCAACCAGTTCTTTGATCATTGCCCGATTGGTGTCCAACTCACTCTTTAACATCTCGATCTGAAGCTTATATGCCTCAACCATGGGATCTGGACCTGTCTCTCGGACTTCTCCACGGGCTTCTCGAAGCTCCTCAACATGCCTTCGGTGTTGATCTTCAAGATATTGCTGCTGCTGTCGCCATTCCTCAGACTTCTTCTGCTCCAACTGCATGCTCATCGTCATAAGACCCATCATACCCTGCATCATATCTGCGAATGACATGGGTTGCTGGGTTGGCGTTTGTGTCGTTGCTACAGGCTGGGCAGTCGGGCTTCGCTGCATAAATGCATTGATCAATCCATTGCCAGTAGGCATCCCCAGTGATTGCCTTATGAATGCCTCACGTTGTTCTTCTGGCAGTGCGCTAGCTATTTCTCGAATGTCAGTCGCAGTAAACCCATTTGGCAGTGATCTGAATCCAGAGCCAGATGACTGGCTTGGTTTGCCCTTGACGGCGGCATATTCTTCTTCAGCTTCTCTTTTTGCTTCGAGAGCTGCCTTTTTTGCATTGGTTGCAGCAGCTTTTAGAAGATCAGTTTTTGCAGAGTGTGTTAGAATTGCGTTGGCCTCTTTCAGCAATCTTGCTGTTTCATTATCATCTGTCTGCACGTCAATCTTAGAAGCATCATTGGCCTGTCTCACCGATTCAGTAGCTATTTCATCGGAAGATGGCCTACCTGGTTTCTTTGCCATGCTAAACTACGCGTGTGGAAAAGTATATAAATCATTTGTTGCTAGTTTACGCGTATAATGTGGGCTAATGTAGACCGCCGATCGAATACGCTAATGTTAAGAGGCAGCGCCCCGGCTGAACTACTGGATGATCTTTTTGAGGCTTCTGAGTTCGCAGCCAGACTCCGACTAAGCAAAAAAGATGGAGAGTGGGCTTACATATCATTCTGTGTCAAGTTCACAACGGAGGAGCTATTGAAACTGAAAAGACAGATGGAGGAGCCGGATGCCACAGCATGAGATACATTACAACATAGACGATATTCTTATCGGCAGAAAATTTCCACATGTTCATCAAATGATGGACATAATGAGCAAAGAGGGGCCTAACCACAGAAGGTTTTTTCACGACGACAATGTTGTGGACGATATGCTAATAGCGACCGGAGATTTCGCGGCTGCTTGGTCCGCCAGGTATCATCTGATTGCTGATCGTATTATCCGAGATGGGGAAGTCCCGCAAGAATTGCCTGGCAACGTAAGGCAGGAGGCCATCATTGCCGAACTACTGGATCTGATGGCAAGAGGCGAAGTAGAACTGGTGGTATTCCCAGACTCCGTATTAGCAAGGCTTGTAAGTTCTATCAACAACGGGGCCGCTGCTTTGGTCGGGTCAGAAATACTACCCCCATTAAAGAAGAATTATTATATAAAAAGGTAAAAGGTGATACTATGTCAGAAGCTGTAGACCCTGGTGTAGCCGCTACATCCGAACCAAAAGAAGAGAAGCCCTGTGTACAATGTTTAGTTCCAGAAATCATGACCGCCTGGAACTCTGCCCGAGGTGCATGCGAGTTTGTCCCAGACGAAAAGGGACGAGAAGAATGTCGCAAAGAATTGGAGGAGATAGCTAAAGACGTTAAATCAATAAAGAAGGGATCTGAAGTTATATACAAGGCAATAAAATCATCAAGTAATCCGGCTGCCTTTATCCAGGCCCAGATCGAGTTTGCCAAGACCCACAATGCAGCAAACACAGAAGCCATACTAAAATGGGCTGACGAAATGGAAAAAGCTGGGAAAGAAATCCCAGAAGACATTGCCAAGATAGTTAAATTCTATCGCATACAGGCAGGTTCTCAGATATGAACAAAGTCCAGGAACTAATTGATTTTGCCAAAGACAATGGAATCTTCATTCATGGCAGAACATCCCCACAGGAATGGGAAGAATTGCTGAAGGAGAGCGACGGGAGATGTCCCTGTGGGCATGCTGAGTCTTGTCCTTGCGAATTGGCTTTAGAAAAAATACGAAGTGCATCGGAGCCAGCCGATCAGATGTGCGGATGCGTGTTTTACGTATCTAGTGCATATCTGAATCATTATAAAACCAAGCCTTGGAACGGTGAATCGTCAACAATACCTTTTGATACTCAGACCTCGCCAGTTGTCAATAAGACCAAACCCGCCAAGGAAGAACCAGTGTCATATCAAAAAACACGGGACGTGCCTGCTGATGTTGAGGAGAAATTCATAAAATCTGCTGGGACATATATAGATGGTCTAAAACTGATTGAGAACGGCGAGATCGACAAGTTTGTGGATAGCATCAGAATGGAAGAAGCCACCAATCCATGTGATCTTTGTAAAGGAGATGCTGATGTAGTGGCATCACATGGCGATTATGTTAGAGCCTTGTGTCAACACGGGTCGCCGGAATGTGAGTCAGAGGCCAAAAAACTTGTCATCCGCACCATGGAGGTTATTGATGAAAACTTCATGAGTGCCGGTTATGATAAAGTAAAACAAAATAACCCAGCAACTGAAGAAACAAAGAAAAGCGGTAAGAAAAACGCATGGATCGAGTTTAGCTCGAAGATCATGACAGATCCATTTCTTGATGGCATGCCGCAAAAGAATAAGATGAAGATTGCCGCAGCACTATATCGTGGAGAATATGATTCAATCGAAGCTGCAAAGGAGGCGCTGAAAAATGAGTAGAATACGAAGAATAATATTCGGAGAACCTGAGACCAAAAAACAGTGGACCGTGTGGTATTATGACAATAGCATATCGTCCAGAATATTAAAGTTTCTCTTCGGAACTCGTGGTTGTTACAGAGTTGACGCGGATAACATTAGCTATCATATGTCCGCGACTGGGTTCTTTCTAATGTATAATGAAGAAGCCGATGGATCAGAATATATATGGACATTGCAGATAGAAAAGTACAGGATGAATTTCGGATACGAGCAAAGTCAACATGAAATGGAAATGAAATACGAAGAACTGAAAAAAGAAAACATTGCAGCATATGCAGAAGAGCTTGCCAAGGTCGTCCCTACGAACCAGATACCGACACAAGGTAACATGTTTGGATGATAAATCATGTTCGAGGTTGAGTTGGATATAGAAGTCAAAAATATGCCAAAAAGACGACGAGCAATGTTATATATGCTCGACAATCCGAGAGGATATGGCTTCTATGCAACTCAACTGGCTCGAGATCTCTGCAACACACTGAGAGAAAATGGACATCCGATATGCGCATACGCCATAACCTTGAGATTGTCGGGTGTTCGAGTTCGTATGATTGGTTCGGAGGTAATTGTCATAAATGACCAGAAATTGGAGTCTGAATCAAGCGGATGTTAGAGCCATCGAGATCCTGGAAAAAGGTGAACCCAGGTCACTAACAGAACTGGTCCAGGAAATCTATGGGATTGAATCTGACGCAGATCGACATCGGAAGATAAACGCTTTCAAGAAGCATCTTGATCGCCTGGTTGCAGATGGATTTTTGTCAACCAGCCAGTCGAAAAATGATATGAATCGGCTAGTCACGGTCTATTCCATATCTGAAAATGTTATCATTGGAAAGGGAGGCTTGCTCATAGTAAACGACTATGGTATGGACTTCACAGAACTAGGAAAAATGATAAAAGTAGTAAAAGAAGATGGCAAGGATTTGGTTCTTCCTCTTGTCATCTAGATTTTTTCCAACGGATCAAATATTAATGTCAATGTCCTACCAGCTACCGGGATAACCTGCTCGGTTCTGGATTGGTAACCCTCCTTAACAGCTGTGACATTTATTAGTTCGTTGGCCATTTCCTTCAACCCAATGATCGGAGCCACTCCTTGTGGCATATCATTTATTATGATGTCGCAATCTTGTGGAGTTGTGAAGATATTGATGTTGCCGGTCGCAGTTGGTATAGGCGGCAATATCCTATAGATTTCATTCTTGCCACGAGCCACATTAATTGTCTCATGATGAGAACTGCAACCATCTGCAACGATGGTTATCTCATGTTTTCCGGGAAGCATATCCCAATGGTCAGGGGTTATACGATGAGTGTCTTGGCCATCCACGAAGATCATGGCATGAGTTGGCTTTGATTTGAACTCGACCCGAACCAAACTGGGCAACTCGGCAATCTTGCACTTTTCATAGGCTGCCTTGATTTCGTCATGGTCGATATACATGTTTCTCCCCTTGTTGTTGGGGCTAGATAAGCATTCATCAACCATTATATAGTTGACAAATATACTCTTCCAATCCTCGCGTCGGTACAGTTCTTCTTCATCTCCATTGCCGAGATATACCGCGCCCAGGACCCGGCGATACATTTCCATGGGTGAATGCGGGTCAAAATATACTGTAACCATTTTGCCAAGAACCAATTCCTTCATTCGCGCAGTTGCAGGTCCCGACCCACTGTACGTCCCTTTTTCAGCCGAGTCGATCCCGGCAAGCCTGACCTCTTTTCCATTTACGAAAATGGTGTCGCCATCATCGACCTTGTCACAAATACCAACGATCCTGCCTTTATCTAGTTCCTCTTGAACCAGCGCGGGCGGCTTCGCAACATCAGCATACGCATCGTAATACTTCATGTATGCATCATAATATTGATAATATGATGAATTCAGAGGAAACCCGTTTTCGTCAAGGTATTTTTTAAATTCGTTGAGGTCCGACTTAATGGCCTCGTAATGGGGAAGAATACCTTCATATACCATTAAAGGATTGTAATGTTGATCATTAAACCAAGTTACTCTAGTCCGGACGGCAGCATCAAACTGCCAAAAGTTTGTCTGGACTCGTGTCAACCATTGGCGAGCCTTGGCATCGACAGGAGATTCAATTGCCAATAGGTCTGTCGGTGTTTGAATCAAGCTTATTTCTTCTTCCGCCATCCTCGTCACCCCCTGGGAACTTTAACAACGGAGACTCCAGTTCCTGTATCAATCCACAACTTACTCTGATTTGCATG